>NZ_JBSVXS010000015.1:0-88324 GCF_054070155.1 Pseudomonas sp. SDT291_1_S447 | reverse complement strand
CACAGGTTTCTGTGTCGTACACAACATACGCGGTGACATAGAACACTGTGGGAGCTGGCTTGCCAGCGATGGGGCCAGTGCAGTCAGCAACAATCTTTCAGAACGACCGCACAATCCGCCCCAACGTCTCCATGGCCTTTTCCGAGTCCTCGGTCCAAGGGCTGCCGTAATTCAACCGAATACAATTCCTGAAGCGCTGCGTCGGCGAGAAAATCGGCCCCGGGGCGATGCTGATGCCTTGCGCCAGTGCCATCTGAAACAACTTCAATGAATCCATCTGCGGTGGCAGTTCCAGCCACAGGAAGTAACCACCGGCCGGTTGGCTGACCCGCGTCTGCGCCGGGAAATAACGGGCAATCGCAGCAAGCATCGCACTCTGCTGTTCTTCCAGTGCGTAGCGCAGTTTGCGCAGATGCCGGTCATAGCCGCCGTGTTGCAGGTAGTCGGCAATCGCCGCTTGCGCCGGCATCGAGGCACACAGCGAAGTCATCAGTTTTAGTCGTTCGATTTTCTGCGCATAGCGCCCGGCGGCCACCCAGCCGATGCGGTAGCCGGGGGCCAGGCTCTTGGCGAACGAGCCGCAGTGCATCACCAGACCTTCAGTATCGAAAGCCTTGGCCGGTTTCGGTGCCTGTTGGCCGTAATAGAGCTCGGCGTAGACATCGTCTTCGATCAGCGGCACCTGATGGTGGCGTAGCAGTTCTACCAGTTCCTGTTTTTTCGCTTCAGGCATGGTTGCGCCCATCGGGTTCTGGAAACTGGTCATGCACCAGCAGGCCTTGATCGGGTGGCGTTCCAGAGTTTGTGCGAGCACGCCGAGGTCGATGCCGTCGCGCGGGTGCACGGGGATTTCCACGGCTTTGAGCTTCAGCCGTTCGAGTACTTGCAGGCTGGCGTAGAACGCCGGGGCTTCGATGGCCACCAGATCGCCGGGTTCGGTGACGGCTTGCAGGCACAGGTTCAGCGCTTCGAGGGCGCCGTTGGTGATCAGCAATTCTTCCATCGGCAGCATCAGGCCGCCGACCATGTAGCGCAGAGCGATTTGCCGGCGCAGTTGCGGGTTGCCCGGCGACATGTCGGTGACGACCATGCGCGGGTCCATCTCGCGGGCGGCGCTGGCCAGCGAGCGCGACAGGCGTTGCAGCGGGAACAGCGTCGGGCTGGGGAATGCCGAGCCGAAGGGGATCGTGCTCGGGTCTTTGATCGAATCGAGGACCGAGAACACCAGTTCGCTGACGTCGACTTCGGTGGAGTCGTTGACGTGGCTGCTGATCACCGGCTCGGAAAACGGGCTCGGCGCATGGGTGTTGACGAAGTAGCCGGAGCGCGGCCGCGCGCGGATCAGTCCGCGGCGTTCGAGCAGGTAGTAGGCCTGGAACACCGTGGACGGGCTGACCCCGTAGGTCTGGCTGGCGTAACGCACCGAAGGCACGCGCTGGCCGGGGCCAAGGACGCCGGAGCGGATCAGTTCAGCGATGTCGTCGGCGAATTTTTCGTAGCGTTTCATCGAGGAGCCTTGGTGCTGGTTGATGATGAGGTGTGTCAGGGGAACTGCCCCTCACCCTAGCCCTCTCCCAAAGGGAGAGGGGACTGATTGGGGGATGCTTGCTAAATACACCGACCTGAAAGTGATTTGCTGAATCCACAATCGACTCAGCCTGAAAATGCTTTGCTGAATCCATGATCAGACTCGGTCTGAAAGTGCTTTGCTGAATCCACAATCGACTCGGTCTGTCAGGTCGATGTATAGCGACAGACACCTCGGTCGGCCCCCTCTACCCCCGGGAGAGGGCTGGGGTGAGGGGAAAAGATTCTAACGGCTCAACGATTCATCGGCGCAACAAACCTGCTCTTC
The DNA here is from genome assembly GCF_054070155.1 of Pseudomonas sp. SDT291_1_S447. Taxonomy (NCBI): domain Bacteria; kingdom Pseudomonadati; phylum Pseudomonadota; class Gammaproteobacteria; order Pseudomonadales; family Pseudomonadaceae; genus Pseudomonas; species Pseudomonas sp. SDT291_1_S447. The sequence continues at coordinate 86,469 of NZ_JBSVXS010000015.1, read as the reverse complement.
GCCACGCTGTAAACCTCAGGCTCATCACTGTTGGCAATCTTGAAACTCAAGGTTTGCGAGCTGCTGGCCGGGCGCTCTGTAGTCATCGCCACCGACACCGGCACATCGACAATCTCACCCGGGGCCAGGCTCAGTTCGGTCTTGCCTTGCAACTGGAAGCCATCGCCCTCCACCAGCGTCAGGTTGTAGTCCTGGCGTTGCTGGGTCTTGTTGATGACTTTGAGGCTATAGATGTTCTCGATCTGGCCCTGACCGTTTTCACGGAACAAGCCGCGATCCTTGGTCACGTCCAGCGAGACCATCGGCCGCTCGACCAGCGCCAATGCCAATGCGCCGATCATCGCCACCAGCACCACGGTGTAGCCGATCAAGCGTGGGCGCAGCAGGTGGGTCTTGCCGCCCTGCAATTCGCGCTCGGAACTGTAGCGGATCAACCCGCGCGGGTAATTCATTTTGTCCATGATCGAGTCACAGGCGTCGATGCACGCCGCGCAGCCGATGCACTCCATCTGCAAGCCGTCGCGAATGTCGATGCCGGTCGGGCAAACCTGCACGCACAACTGGCAGTCGATGCAATCGCCCAGGCCAGCCTCGAGCGGTTTCACGTCGCGTTTACGCGGGCCACGGTTTTCGCCACGGGCCACATCATAGGAAATCGCCAGGGTGTCCTTGTCGAACATCACGCTCTGGAACCGCGCATACGGGCACATGTGCATGCACACCGCCTCACGTAACCAACCGGCGTTGATGTAGGTGGCTGCGGTGAAGAACAGCACCCAGAACAGGCTGACACCGCCGATTTGCAGGGTCAGCAGTTCCTCGGCCAGTGGCCGGATCGGCGTGAAGTAACCGACGAAAGTCAGGCCAGTCAGCACACTGATCGCCAACCACAGGGTGTGCTTGGCCGCGCGCCGTGCCAGTTTGTTCAGGCTCCACGGCGCGGCTTGCAGTTTGATGCGTTGGTTGCGCTCGCCTTCGGTGATTTTCTCGCACCACATGAAGATCCATGTCCACGAACTCTGCGGGCAGGTGTAGCCGCACCAGACCCGGCCGGCGAACACGGTGATGGCGAACAAACCGAACGCGGCGATGATCAGCAGCGCCGAGAGCAGAATGAAATCCTGCGGCCAGAACGTCGCGCCGAAGATGTGGAATTTGCTTTCGGAAAGGTCCCAGAGCACTGCCTGACGTCCGCCCCAGTTCAGCCACACGGTGCCGAAGAACAGCACGAACAGAAATCCCGCGCCGCTCATGCGCAGGGTGCGGAACAGGCCGGTGAAGCTGCGGGTGTGGATCTGGTTGTCGCTGGACTTGGCCGTCGCCTTCATTGGGCGTGCGGGCACACTTTTAATGGTTGGCGTTGCTTCTACGGTTCGGACGGGGATTTGTTCGCTCATGGTTATTCGCTCATCAGCCTCCATCAGGCCAGAGCACTATGAGCGTCGATCTGTTTGCATAACAGGCTCAGGTATTTCAATAAAAAGCGGATCAGATGCGATTTTGCGCTGTGCCTGCGACAACTTGAAGCAACCCGCAGGCAAAGGCGCAAACGCCTATCGCAGACGTTTGCGCGGGGTGTTGATCAGGGTCAGTCAAATCACCGAATCACTGTCGTCGGCTTTCAGGTGTTTGCGTCCGTCCTTGGCACCTGCGACGGTCAAGGCGTCAGCTTCTTTTTCGCTGATGTAAACGCGTCGGCCTTCTATTTCCACGAACGACATGGATTTTTCGCTATCCGTCATGACTTCCAGGGTGTCGCAAATGCGAATTTCCTCGCCATGTTCGACGGTGAAAAAACACACTTTTTGTTCGGGGTTGGATTCATCGACTCGAAGGGGCATGGGAGCAGTCCTTTTTTCAGGGAGGTCTGCAAGGTTAGGGCGCACGCTGCGCTGATCGTTCTGCGCAACTGATTAATGGTCGCCGCTGTCCATCGTTTATAGACCCTTTGAAAGGACTGCCGGATGAACGCGTGGTGGCATGAAGTGTGGGAAACCCTGCAGGCGGAATTCGCTGACGTCGGCGATGCATCGCAATTGACGCGGATTACCGTGCGCCTGCTGATGGCGGCGATTTTGGGCGGCATTCTCGGGTTCGAGCGTGAGCACAAGGGCAAGGCTGCCGGAGTGCGTACGCATATGTTGGTGGCGCTCGGCGCCGCGCTGTTTGTGCTGGTGCCGCAGACGTCGGGGGCAGAGTCGGATGCAATGAGCCGCGTGGTGCAAGGGGTGATCGCCGGGATCGGCTTTCTTGGTGCCGGGACTATCCTGAAAAACAAGGAAGGCGATGAGGGCCATGTCAAAGGCCTGACCACGGCTGCCGGGCTGTGGATGACGGCGGCCATTGGTGTCGCGGCGGGGTTGGGCAGGGAAGCGACGGCGCTGCTCAGTACCTTTCTGGCGCTGGGGATTTTCAGCGTGATGCCGCGGATCGTGAAGCTCTTCGAAAAAGAAGAGGAGAAGACTGATGACCACTGACTGATCGTTGTCACGTTGATCGTTCCCACGCTCTGCGTGGGAACGCCTCAATGGACGCTCCGCGTCCGCTTTGGGACGCTGAGCGTGGGAACGATCAGTTATCGCAAGTCAGACGATTACGGGCGGCATCGTGCTAGGCGGTTCTTCTTTCGGCGGCGGCGTAGTGCCAGGTGGTTCCTGCTCCGGAATCGGCTGCGGCTCGGTCTCGGGCAAAGTGGGTTTGTCGATGTTCGGATCAGGCGTTTCGGCCGGGATCGGGATGTTCATCTGTTGACCTCCGTGTGGCACATGGCGTGAGAAGTGCTTAAGTGGATTGACCACCCTGCACGCAATTCGATCCGCTTTTCTGACACGGTAATTTCATCTGAACTTTTCCCGGCGCCGGTCGCTCGGAACCTAAGTGAGTTCATTTCGGGGCAGGTGCTTCGTTGTGAACACTGATCCGGCACAAGAGCGTCCTTGGGGCGTTAAGGAGAGATGCTCAATGACTGCTGAAAGACCCTCAGAACTCAGCTACAACCCGCACATGCCGCTGTCGCAGGCGTTGCTGCTGCCGCGCATTGCCATCGAAAACACCATGCCGACTCTTGATGGCGGGCAGTTCGCCGTGAAGTCGATTGCCGGCCGCGAAGTGGTGGTCACCAGCAAAGTGTTCGCCGACGGCCACGACAAACTCGCCGTGCGCATCCGCTGGCGCGAGGAAGGCGAGGAGACCTGGCAAAGCGAAGTGATGACCGATCAGGGCAATAATGGCTGGCAAGGCCAGTTCCGCCCTGAACATCAGGGGCGCTACCTGTATTGCATCGAAGCGTGGATCGATCAATTCGCCAGTTTCCAGTATGAACTGGAGAAGAAGCACAACGCTGCCGTGCCCGTTTCGCTCGAGCTGCAAGAAGGCCGCAGCATGGTGCAACAGGCCGCCGACCGCAGCGAAGGTCAGCTCAGTGAACAGCTTGCCGCGTTGCACCACGAATTGTCCGGGCTGCTCGAAACCGAGCAGGTCGCGTTGTTTCTGCACTCGCGCAGTGCGCAGTTGATGGCTGAAGCCGATCATCGCGCCTACTTGAGCGTCAGTCCCGAATTTCCCATGGACGTCGAGCGCGAACTCGCTGAGTTCGCCAGTTGGTACGAACTGTTTCCGCGCTCGATCACTGACGATCGCCACCGTCATGGCACCTTTAACGACGTGCACTCACGTCTGCCAATGATTCAGGACATGGGCTTCGACGTGCTGTACTTCACGCCGATCCACCCGATTGGCCGCGCCCATCGCAAGGGTCGCAACAATTCATTGACCGCCGGCCCTGATGATCCGGGCAGCCCATATGCCATCGGCAGCGAGGAGGGCGGCCACGAGGCGATTCACTCGCAACTCGGCACCCGCGAAGACTTCCGCCGACTGGTCGCCGCTGCTGCCGATCATGGCCTGGAAATCGCCCTCGACTTCGCCATCCAGTGTTCCCAGGACCACCCGTGGCTCAAACAGCATCCGGGCTGGTTCAACTGGCGCCCCGACGGCACGATCAAATACGCCGAGAACCCGCCGAAGAAATATCAGGACATCGTCAACGTCGACTTTTATGCGCCGGACGCGATTCCAAGTCTCTGGGTCGAGCTTCGTGACATCGTCATTGGCTGGGTCGAGGAGGGCGTGAAGATCTTTCGCGTCGACAATCCACACACCAAACCGTTGCCGTTCTGGCAGTGGCTGATCGCCGATGTGCGCGCGTTGTACCCGGAAGTGATCTTTCTCGCCGAAGCCTTCACCACGCCGGCAATGATGGCGCGGCTGGGCAAGGTCGGTTACACCCAGAGTTACACCTATTTCACCTGGCGCAATACCAAAGCTGAACTGGCGGCCTATTTCACCGAACTGAATGAATCGCCATGGCGCGAGTGTTATCGACCGAATTTCTTCGTCAATACGCCCGATATCAACCCGGCGTTTCTGCACGAATCCGGGCGCCCGGGGTTTCTGATCCGTGCGGCGCTGGCGACCATGGGCTCGGGCCTGTGGGGCATGTATTCGGGGTTCGAGCTGTGCGAGTCGGCGCCGGTGCCGGGCAAAGAGGAATACCTCGACTCGGAGAAGTACGAGATCCGCGTCCGCGACTTCACCGCGCCCGGCAACATCATTGCCGAGATCGCCCAGCTCAACCGCATTCGCCGGCAGAACCCGGCGCTGCACACGCACTTGGGCCTGAAGGTCTACAACGCGTGGAACGACAACATCCTGTATTTCGGCAAGCGCAGCTTTGACGGCAGCAATTTCATTCTGGTCGCAGTCAGCCTTGATCCGCACAACGTGCAGGAGGCGAATTTCGAGCTGCCATTGTGGGAAATGGGCCTGCCCGACGACGCGACGACCCACGGCGAGGACTTGATGAACGGCCATCGCTGGGACTGGCACGGCAAATACCAGTTCATGCGCCTGGACCCGGCTTACCAGCCATTCGGCATTTGGCGAATCACTGCCACCTAAGCATTGCCCAAACCCCTGTAGGAGCTGCCGAAGGCTGCGATCTTTTAAAAGCAAGATCAAAAGATCGCAGCCTTCGGCAGCTCCTACAGGGGGATCAGCACAATCAGATTCTGTGCAGAAACGAATTTTTCAGGAGTTTCACATGGCGAAGAAACCCAAGGCAGCCACCTTTATCAAAGACCCGCTCTGGTACAAGGACGCGGTGATCTATCAAGTTCACGTCAAATCGTTTTTCGACTCCAACAATGACGGGATCGGCGACTTTCCCGGCCTGATCGCCAAACTCGATTACATCGCCGACCTCGGCGTCAATACCATCTGGCTGTTGCCGTTCTATCCCTCGCCACGCCGCGATGACGGCTACGACATCGCCGAATACCGGGGTGTACACAGCGATTACGGGACCATGGCCGACGCCAAGCGCTTTATCGCCGAGGCGCACAAACGCGGCTTGCGGGTGATCACCGAGCTGGTCATCAACCACACCTCCGACCAGCACCCGTGGTTCCAGCGTGCACGCAAGGCCAAGCCCGGCTCGGCGGCGCGGGACTTCTATGTCTGGTCGGATGACGATCAGAAATACGACGGCACGCGGATCATTTTCCTCGACACGGAAAAATCCAACTGGACTTGGGACCCGGTCGCCGGCCAGTACTTCTGGCACCGTTTTTATTCGCACCAGCCCGATCTGAACTTCGACAACCCGCAAGTGATGAAAGCCGTGCTCTCGGTGATGCGCTACTGGCTGGACATGGGCATCGATGGTCTGCGTCTCGACGCCATTCCATATCTGATCGAGCGCGACGGCACCAACAATGAAAACCTGCCCGAGACCCACGACGTCCTCAAGCAGATCCGCGCCGAGATCGACGCCAATTATCCCGACCGCATGCTGCTCGCCGAGGCCAACCAATGGCCGGAAGATACTCAGCTGTACTTCGGCGACACCGATGCGGCGGGCCTTAACGGTGACGAATGCCACATGGCATTCCACTTCCCGCTGATGCCGCGCATGTACATGGCGCTGGCCCAGGAAGATCGCTTCCCGATCACCGATATTCTACGCCAGACCCCGGAAATTCCTGCCAACTGTCAGTGGGCGATTTTTCTGCGCAACCACGATGAGCTGACGCTGGAGATGGTCACCGACAAAGAGCGTGACTATCTATGGAATTACTACGCCGCTGACCGCCGTGCGCGGATCAACCTTGGCATCCGCCGGCGTCTGGCGCCGTTGATGGAGCGCGATCGCCGCCGCATCGAATTGCTCAACAGCCTGCTGCTGTCGATGCCAGGCACGCCGACGTTGTATTACGGCGATGAAATCGGCATGGGCGACAACATTTACCTTGGCGACCGCGATGGCGTGCGTACGCCGATGCAATGGTCGATCGACCGCAACGGCGGCTTCTCCCGCGCAGATCCGGCGAGTCTGGTGCTGCCGCCGATCATGGACCCGCAGTACGGCTATCTGTCGGTCAACGTTGAGACCCAGTCCGGCGATCCGCATTCGCTGTTGAACTGGACCCGACGTCTGCTGGCGGTGCGCAAACAATCCAAGGCGTTTGGCCGTGGCACCTTGAAAATGCTCTCGCCGAACAACCGTCGCGTGCTGGCTTACACCCGCGAATTCACCGATGTCGACGGCAAACACGAAATCATTCTGTGCGTAGCCAACGTTTCGCGTAGTGCGCAAGCGGTGGAGCTGGATCTGTCGGCCTATGTCGGCATGGTGCCGGTGGAAATGCTCGGCGGTAATGCGTTCCCGCCGATTGGTCAGTTGAATTTCCTCCTGACCCTGGCGCCGTACGGTTTCTATTGGTTCGCGCTGGCGGCGGAAAACCAGATGCCGAGCTGGCACGTCGAACCGGCGCAGAGCCTGCCGGACTTCACCACGCTGGTACTGAAAAAACGCATGGAAGAACTGCTCGAAGCACCGTCACGGACGACGCTGGAACAAAGCATTCTGCCGAGCTGGCTGCAGAACCGCCGTTGGTTCGCCGGCAAGGACGCGGCCATCGACAAGGTGCATCTGGCCTATGGCGTGCGTTTCGGCGATGCGCAGCATCCGGTGCTGCTCAGCGAAGTCGAAGTCACCAGCGGCGGGCAGACCAGTCGCTATCAACTGCCGTTCGGCTTTATTGCCGAAGATCAGGTTGGCCCGGCGTTGCCGCAGCAATTGGCCTTGTCCCGTGTACGCCGTGTACGACAAGTCGGTCTGATCACCGACGCGTTCAGCCTCGAAGCGTTTATTCGTGCGGTGCTGCAAGGCATGCAGAACAACACGGTATTGGAGTCGAATGAGGGTGAAATCCGCTTCGCACCGACGCCGCATCTGGAAAAACTCGGCCTGGGTGCAGAGTCGGAGGTGCGTTATCTGTCCGCCGAGCAATCGAACAGTTCGGTGGTGATCGGCAACAGTCTGGTGCTCAAGCTGATACGTAAAGTCGCTTCTGGCGTACACCCGGAACTGGAGATGAGCGCTTACCTGACCGAGGCCGGATTTGCCAATATCTCTCCGCTGCTCGGCTCGGTGATCCGCCGCGATGCCAAGGGCGAGGACAATCTGCTGATGATCGCCCAAGGCTATCTGAGCAATCAGGGCGACGCCTGGGAATGGACGCAAAACAACCTCGAACGGGCGCTGCGCGATGAACTGGCCGATGCCATGTCCGAGCAGGAACAGCATTACAACGCCCTCGGCGAGTTGAAGGATTTTGCCGGCATGCTCGGCCAACGTCTGGGTGAAATGCACGAAGTGCTCGCCGCACGCACCGACAATGCCGACTTCGCGCCGCAGGTGTCGACGGCCAAGGACATGCAGGCGACGGGCAAGGATGTTGTGGCCCAGGTCGAGCACGCCTTGAAACTGCTCAAGCAGCATCAGGGCGAACTCAGCGCAGCGGATCAGAAATTGGTGAAGCGGCTGGTCGACGAGAAAAAAACCATCCTCGCCCACGTGCAGGATCTGGCGAAAAAAGCCGTCGGCGGTTTGCGCATTCGCGTCCATGGCGATCTGCATTTGGGCCAGGTACTGGTGATCAAGGGCGATGCCTATCTGATTGACTTCGAGGGCGAACCGGCCCGGCCATTGAGCGAGCGGCGTGGCAAACACAGTCCGTACAAAGATGTCAGTGGTGTGCTGCGCTCCTTCGATTACGCGGCAGCGATGACCATCAACGTGCACAACGTTGACCACAGCGCTGAATCTGAAACCGCGCGGCGTCTGGTCGCCGAGCGTTATCTGCGTGAGGCCCGTGAGGCATTTGTTCAGGCATATCGCCGTGCGGCAGCTAGTCTTGATCATGCCTGGCAAGATCCTGAAGGTGCCGACGCCGCGCTGGCGTTGTTCGGACTGGAGAAGGCGGCCTATGAAGTGGCCTATGAAGCCGAAAATCGCCCCACGTGGCTGCCCGTGCCGTTGCACGGTTTGTACGGGTTATTGACGGGGCTTAAACCCTTTTCCGATCTTGGTGGAGAGTAGTCATGAGTTTCTCAAACAGGGAACAGGGTGTGGTCAAAGAAGCATTGCTGCCCTCGGCGAAAGATATCGATGCCTTGGTCCGCGCTGAACATCACGACCCTTTTTCCATTCTTGGCCCGCACGGCGATGGCGCTGGCGGGCAGTTCATTCGCGCCTATCTACCCGGTGCGTTGAGTGTCGTGGTGCTGGACAAGGACAGCGGCGAAGAACGCGGTCCACTGGAGCAGACCGAAACACCGGGGCTGTTTGTCGGTCATTTCGATCAGGCGCGGCCGTATCAGTTGCGCACGCGCTGGGCCGGCGGCGAACAGGTTGCCGAGGATCCGTATAGCTTCGGCCAGTTGCTCGGTGAAATGGATTTGTATCTGTTCGCCGAAGGCAATCACCGTGACCTCAGCGCCTGCCTCGGCGCGCAGCTGAAAACCGTGGACGGCGTCGACGGCGTGCGTTTCGCCGTGTGGGCGCCGAATGCCCGGCGCGTGTCGGTAGTGGGGGATTTCAACGTCTGGGACGGGCGCCGTCATCCGATGCGCTTGCGTCATCCGTCCGGGGTCTGGGAATTGTTTATCCCGCGCCTGCAAGCGGGCGAGCTGTACAAATATGAAATTCTCGGCGCCCACGGGATCCTGCCGCTCAAGGCCGACCCGATGGCGCTGGCCACCAGCCTGCCGCCGGATACCGCGTCAAAAGTCGCGGAACCCCTGCAGATCGACTGGCAGGATCAGGACTGGATGAACAGCCGCCGTGACCGCCACAAGCATTCGGCGCCGCTGTCGATCTACGAACTGCACGCAGGTTCGTGGCAATGCGAGCTGGATGATCTCGGCGAAGTGGCGCGCCAGTACACCTGGCCGGAGTTGGCTGAGCGGCTGATTCCCTACGTCAAGGAGCTGGGTTTTACCCATATCGAGCTGATGCCGATCATGGAGCACCCGTTCGGCGGTTCCTGGGGTTATCAGCTGCTCTCGCAATTTGCGCCGAGCGCGCGCTATGGCTCTCCGGCGCAGTTCGCCGAATTCGTCGACGCCTGCCACCGGGCCGAGATCGGCGTGATTCTCGACTGGGTGCCGGCGCATTTCCCTACCGATACCCACGGTCTGGCGCAGTTCGACGGCACCGCGCTGTACGAGTACGGCAATCCTCTGGAAGGTTTTCATCAGGATTGGGACACGTTGATCTACAACCTCGGGCGCACCGAAGTGCACGGCTACATGCTGGCCTCGGGGCTCCACTGGTTGAAGCATTTCCATGTCGACGGTCTGCGCGTCGATGCGGTGGCGTCGATGCTTTATCGCGACTATTCGCGCAAGGCCGGCGAATGGGTGCCTAACCGTCATGGCGGCCGGGAAAATCTCGAAGCCATCGATTTCCTCCGGCATTTGAACGATGTGGTCGAACTGGAAGCGCCGGGTGCGCTGGTCATCGCTGAAGAATCCACCGCTTGGCCGGGTGTCAGCCAAAGTACGCAGCAGGGCGGCTTGGGGTTTGCCTATAAATGGAACATGGGCTGGATGCACGATTCGCTGCATTACATTCAGCAGGATCCGGTATACCGCGCGCACCATCACAACGAGTTGAGTTTTGGCCTGGTCTACGCCTGGTCCGAGCGTTTCATCCTGCCAATCTCGCACGATGAAGTGGTGCACGGCAAGCATTCGCTGATCGACAAGATGCCGGGTGATCGCTGGCAGAAATTCGCCAACCTGCGCGCCTATCTGAGCTTCATGTGGACCCACCCGGGCAAGAAGCTGTTGTTCATGGGCTGCGAATTTGGCCAGTGGCGCGAGTGGAATCACGATCAGCAACTGGACTGGTATCTGCTGCAGTACTCCGAGCACAAAGGTGTGCAGAAACTGGTTGGTGATCTCAATCGGCTGTATCGCGAGGAGCCGGCGCTGCATGACCAGGACGACGCGCCGCAGGGTTTTCAGTGGTTGATCGGCGACGATGCGATCAACAGCGTCTATGCCTGGCTGCGCTGGAGCAAGGAAGGTGAGCCGGTGCTGGTGGTGGCCAACTTCACGCCGGTGCCACGGCAGTCGTATCGTGTGGGTGTGCCGTTTGCCGGGCGCTGGACTGAGCTGCTTAATAGCGATGCCGACACCTATGCCGGTTCCAATTACGGCAATGGCGGCGGGGCGTTTACCGAGGAAGTGCCGAGTCATGGCCAGTCGTTGTCGCTGGAACTGAACCTGCCGCCGTTGGCGGTGTTGATCCTCAAACCGGAGGGCTGATCCAGTACCGAGTTGCTGCCATCGCGAGCAGGCTCACTCCTACACTTGGAATGCGTTCCCCTTGTAGGAGTGAGCCTGCTCGCGATGGCGTCAGCACAAACACTATCGCCGCCAAGCCAAACGCTACCAACGCATCCGCACCCCAAGGCTGCCAATAATCCCGTTCAAGTCATTGTCATCGACATCACTGCTGTAATCCGCACTGACATACAGACTCACCGCCGGCGTCACCCGCGCCACCAGGCCCAATCCCAACTCAACAGTGGATGATTTGCGGCTGCTGCTGATCTTGTCGACCTGATCCAGTGTCACGGTATTGCCGGTGTACACCGTGTGCCAGAGGTTGGTGCGCACATAGGGTTCGACCGGCAAGCCATTCAAATCGTAACTGCCTTTCAACCGTGCGCCGACGCGGCCGCTCCACGCCGTCAGATCGGAGGAAGAAGCATTGCCCGAGCCGGCGTACGGCGTGTCTAGGGTGATGCGTTGATTGATCAATTGCGCCTGCGGTTCGACCACCCAGTTTTCACTCAGGCCAATCGGAAAACCGCCTTCGACCGAGAAGGTCATTGCGCTGCCTTCGGTGGCTTGCCGGGCGCCTTGGCCGTTGCGACTGAAGCCGCTGACCCGGCCGCCACTGGCGGATAAATCCACGTGCCAGCCCTGGGCGCCGATCAGGCTGTAATAAGCGCCAAGGCTTTGGCCTTGCAGATTGAGGGTGTCACTGTTCGGATCGGCCAAAGCGCGACTGGTGAGCACGCCGTTGCCATTGGCTTGAATCTGGTTGAGACCACCAATCAGGCCGATTTTTTGGGTATGGCTACCACTTTGCAGAGTCAACACGGCGGGGCCTTTGAAGTCGCCACTGCCGGGCATCGCGTAGCCTGACGACAGCACATCGGTCTGCGCCTGCCGGGCGCTTCTGCCGTACAGTTCATCCCAGGCTGACGGTGCGAGGTCTTCGGTAATCAAGCGTGTGCCTTGCAGATCGGGCCGTGGGCTGAAGCGTTGCGGCCCGGGGGTGATGACGGTGGCGGGCAAGGTCATCACGGGGACATCCGCGCGATACCACGGGGTCGTTTCATCCGCCGCAGGACCGGCCTGCGCCTCCATGGATGAGCACAGCAAGATTGAACTCGACACTGTGCAGAAAGTGATTTTGATCTCGTGTGGGCTGATGGAAATTTTCATGGAGGTCTACCTTGCAGGCGCATGCATTCTCTCTGTGTGGCGTCTCTCCTACCCCGAACGAGGGGCGACCGAATGGAGCGGGGCGAACCGTGGCCGCTCGATTTCGCGAGTGTCCGAAGGCTCGTCCCGGGTAGTGATTCCGGGGGTAGTAAGGTAGAGATAAGAAGAGTCGCGCGCCCCCGTCAAGAAATTGAACGATGAGCGGTAGTATCAAATCGGGCTTTGCAAGCGTTTGTTTTTCTGCACATAACTAAGTGGTTGTTTGTATGGAGGAACGCAGCGAAAGCCCCGACTCAGAGGCGTTCAGTTACCGACAGATGGTCTGTCGGTAACGTGGAACCGCCGAATGAGTTGATCCATCGCGTCCTGCATTACTGTCACTATTGCGGCTACAGGTGCACTTCGACGGCCAGTGGCAGATGATCCGACAGATGTGTCCACGGCTTGTTGCCGAGGATCCGTGGGTCATGGCTGCTGGCATTGCGCAGATAGATCCGGTCCAGCCGCAGCAATGGAAACCGCGCCGGGTAGGTCTTCGCCGGACGCCCGTGATGACGCTCGAAGGCTTCGTGCAGGTAGTCACGACGGGCGAGGGCGGCGTTGCCCTGTAGCTGCCAGTCGTTGAAGTCACCGGCGATGATCACCGGAGCGTCGTCGGGCAGGGATTCGAGCAACTGGCAGAGCAGTTGCAACTGCAATTGCCGATGGCTTTCGAGCAGACTCAAATGCACGCAGATCGCGTGGACCTCAGCGTGCCCCGGTACGTCGAGCACACAATGCAGCAGGCCCCGGCGTTCAGGGCCGGTGATCGACACATCGAGGTTGCGGTATTCACGGATCGGGTATTTCGACAGCAGCGCATTGCCGTGGTGGCCGTCGGGATAGACGGCGTTGCGCCCGTAAGCGAAATCGCTCCACATGCTGTCGGCGAGAAACTCGTATTGCGAGGTTTGCGGCCATTCGTTGTAGCGGTTCGAATGGCGTTCGTGTTCACCCACTACTTCCTGCAGAAACACCAGATCGGCCGAGGTGCTGCGCACCGCTTCACGCAGTTCCGGCAGAATGAAACGCCGATTGAGTGCGGTGAAACCCTTGTGGGTGTTGACCGTCAGCACCCTTAAACGATGGATGACGGGCGCGTCGACAACATGACGCTTGGGATCGCTGGACACGTTCACTCCTCTGGATTGCGGGCCGCTTATTCATGCGACTGATGGGGAGGGGCGGCAGTTCCTTCTGGATAATTTCGATTGCGCATCAAACCCTGTGGGAGCGAGCTTGCTCGCGAAGGCGTCGGTCCAGTCGACACAAATATTGAATGTGACGGCCTCTTCGCGAGCAAGCTCGCTCCCACAGGGAATCAAAGATTCAGAGATTCAGAGATTCAGACAAACACGATTTCGTAGGGCAAACGCATCCGCTCCAGGATCACCGGCGGCAGCATCGGCGCAATGCCGATCGCCGGTTCACCGTTGAGCTGGCTGGCATAGGCGTGGGTCGCGTGGCTTTTGCGCGCCACGGTCCAGGTGTCGAGGCGTAGTTTGCGCGCGCGTTCCCAAGGGATCAGTTGCTGGTCGCGCTCGGGCCAGTGCCAGGCCCACACCGGTACATCGTGGAAGGTCGCGCCGGCCTGTTCCGCCGCTTGCGCACTGGCCCGGCCCACCGCTTCATGGTCGTCGTTGCCATCGCCGCGCCAGGTGCTGAACACCACGTCGCCGGGGCGCAGGTAGCGGCTGATGAATTCGGTCACTTGCGCTTGCTGGTCGCACAGAGCGTTGTCGGTGAAGCCGCCACGCACCCATTTCAGGCTGTGCATCGGCAGGCCGAGGCGGCGCAGGGCTTCGACGCTTTCCTGCGGGCGGAACACGCTCAGGCGCTTTTCCGACCATTGTCGGGAACCCGGATGGCTGGCGCTGCCATCGGTGATGGAGAGCAATTGCAGCGGATGACCGAGGCTGGAGAGTAATTGCAGCAGGCCACCGCAGGTGACCACTTCATCACCCGGATGCGGCGCGATGACCACGGCGCGGGCACCGTCGGGCACCAGACTGCGGGTATTGATCACGGGAATGTTGTCCAGTTGCGCGGCGCTGTTCCAGATTTGCGCCGGCGAACTGCTGTCACTGAGGGTTAACGGTTTCATGATATGACGTCCTTGTGTTGACTCGCCCTCAGTCGTGCGCGTGACAGTGATTGCCCGACGCTACCGACCCGTGAAGGCTGGTTGATTGCCCAGCGACGCTCCAAACCCTGGATTGCCGCGCAGCAGAGTATTGCTCATGAAGCTAAATTCGTCGCGTCACAGATCAATCTGATCCGCTTTTTTTTGCTCTATCTGTGCCAGATTTCGCAGATAGTCACCAAAGCCACCGCGCGCACGGCTGTCGAAGCGAGCGCTGGTGAGCACTTGCGGGCGATGACTCCAGGCGATGTTCGCACCGTCGAGTTCCAGCTCCCGCACCAATTGCACATCTTCGTCGCACGCCAACGGTTTAAAGCCCCCGGCCCAGCGATAGGCATCGGCGCTGATGCCCAGATTGGCGCCGTGGATATGCCGATGGCCATCGCAGGCACGGTAATGCCGGTGGTAGCGGATTTGCGCCGCTGCATCGAACGACTCGTGCCAGCGTTCGACCGTGACGGTACCGCATACCGCGTCGGCACCCAACCCCAGCTGTGCCACCAGCCAGTCGTCGGCCACGCGACTGTCGGCGTCCGAGCAAGAGATCCAGCGTGCTCCGCGTTCCAGCAACAGCTGTGCGCCGGCCGCCCGGGCCTGGCCGACATTGCGTGCATCGATGTGCAGGCTCAGCACCGGATAGCGGCTGACAATCTGCGCCGAGCGGTCGGTGCAGCTGTCGAGCACCACCAACACTTCAACCTTTTCGCCAGCCAGCAAACCGTGGCGGCTGGCGCGCATGGCCGCGCTCAGGCAGTCGTCGAGCAAGTCTTCCTCGTTGTGCGCCGGGATCAGAATGCCGATCATCGCAAGCCCTCCAATGCCGCCACCGAGCGCGGTTCGCGGCTCCACACCTCAAGAATGAAGTCCGCTTCCTGATGCAAAACCACTCGCGGCAGATGCAGTTTTTCGTGGATCAGGTCGTGCACCTGCCGTGCATTCAGCGGGCAGCCGTCGATGGGCGGACGCCAGTGGCAGGCGAGAAACTGGCCGTCGGCAGTCAGGCATTCACTGGCCCGACGGATCACGTCTGTCAGATCTTCGCCGTCGAGGTAGTAGCCGATCTCGCTAAATACGATCAGGTCGAATTTTTCCTCCGGCCAGTCGCCGGGAAGACGGTTTTGTCGCACTTCGGCGTGATCGAACAGGCTCAGACGCGTGCGCGCCAGAGTCACCGCCGCACTGGCCGTGTCACAGCACAGCAAGCGATCACAACGTGCGGCGAGTTCGGCGCTCAACTCGCCGTTGGCGCAGCCCGGTTCAAAGATCGCCCGATAGTGCGGACGCGGCAGGGCGGCGAGGGTGATCGCGCGTTTGCGCTGCTCGTACCAGCGCTCGCGGAAGGCCCAAGGGTCGTCGTTGCCGGCAAACAGGCCATCGAAATAGCGATCTTCGACACTCATAGAAACACCACTTCGAAAGGTTGCAGCAGGCGATCGAGCACATACGGCGCGAGCACTGGACCGAGTCCGGCGTCCGGATCGCCCTCCAGTTGACTGGCGAAGGCGTGCACCGCATGGCGCTTGCGCGCGACTTGCGCCGGCGTCAGAAGAATCTTGCGTGCGCGTTGCCACGGCACGAAGGCGTCTTCCGGGGTTGCCCAGTGCCAGGTCCACACCGGCAGTTCATGGCAGGTTGCCCCGACCCGGCGCGCAGCTTCGGCACTGGCGCGGCCGACCGCTTCGTGGTCGCAATGGCCGTCCTCACTCCAAGTTGCGAACAGCACGTCATCGGCTCGCAAATGACGCGCAATGAAATCGACCAGCTCGGCTTCCTGAGCCGCGACCTGAGTGTCGGTAAAACCGCCGCGCAGCCATTTCACCCGATGCATGGGCAAACCAAGTCGGCGCAGCGCTTCGGCGGATTCCTGTGGGCGCACCACGCTCAGTCGCTCCACCGGCCAACGACTGGAACCGGGGTGACTGGCGCTGCCGTCGGTCACCGAAATCAATTGCACAGGCCGGCCGGCAGCGGCGAGCAATTGCAGCAGGCCGCCACAACCGAGCACTTCGTCGTCCGGGTGCGGCGCGACAATTACCGCCCGCGCGCCCGGTGGCACCAGACTGAGGATGTCGATGCTGTCCAGCTCCGCCAGATGCCGCGAAGCCTGCCACTGATGCAGGCTGGTGCCCTGGCCGACAATCGGATTGGTTTTCATAGCGTCCATACCTCACTGGATTGCCCGGCAACCAATTGCCCGAGCGCAGCCAGATCCCGTTCGGCATGGCTTTGGCGCAAGAACACCGGCAGATCGGCGCTGAGCCGGGCAAACTGCCGATCCTTGCAAAACGGTCCGGCGCCGAGGGCGCGACCGACCTCACGCATCACCTGTTCGGCAGATTGTTCGACCACCGCGCGGGCCCGACGAGCGAGCAGTTCGGCGTGGTCCTCGGGGTGTGCATCGATGTGCAGCGCGCTGAAACGCAACACATCCGCCGCCGCTTGCAAGGCACTGTCGACCGCGCCGAGATGGGCGAGGGCGTGGGGTTCCGCGCGTTGGCCACACTGGCTGCGCAACGCTTCGGCGATTTGCCGCGCGGCGCCGTACCAGCATGCGGCAATACCGATCCCGCCTTGCCAGAAACCCGGGCGTTGCAGATAGTCGCCGGGGTTGCCGATGGCCTGCGCTTCGGCACCGTCAAACAACACTTCAACGCTGCCGGTGGCGGCCATGCCCACCGCTTGCCAGCCCTGTTCAGTGACGGTTACACCCGGTTGATCGAGGGCGACGGCGACCAGTTGTTGCTGATCGTCGCCATCCCATGCGGTCAGCAAGGCATGGCTGAGCACGGCGGCGCCGGAGCACCATGCCTTGCGTCCATGCAGTGCGACCATGTGCCCGGCCGGACTGACTTTGACCCGTGCCTGCGGCGGTTCCGCCGCCCACATGCCCCACGTACTGCCCGGTGTCGGTGAACCGCCCAATTGCTCAATGATCGCCAGTGCGTCGGTATGACCTTCGAACAATTTGCACAAACCCAGATCATGCCCGCCGACCTCGGCCAGCCGCTGAAAGCGCTCCAGCGTGTGGCCGCTGCCCGGTAACGGCAACCGATCCAGCCCGGCTTCGACCAGCGCCCGCAAGCAATTGCCGAGGGCTACGGTGTGCGGATAGTCCGCTGGGCGTCGGGCGAGATAACTGTGCAGATCCATATCAATCTTCTTCATCACGTTGCAGTTCGAACAGCAGCAGCGAGCGTCCGGTGACCGAGTATTCGTGGCCGAAATCGAAGCGTTCCTGGCCACGGATCGATGGCTGGTTGGTATCGATCATGCACGTCCAGAAGCTGCCCTCCGGCACTTCCGGCAAGGTGAAATTGACGATGTCATGATGGGCGTTGACCACCAGCAGCAGCGTCGCATCCGCACCTTTGCGGCGAATCCCGGTTTCCTGCGCGCGGCCATCGAGCAACATGCCCAAGCAGCGGTTGTGCGCATCGTGCCAGTGTTCGGTGGTCATCTCGGTGGCGTCCGGTGCCAGCCAGGTGACGTCCTTGACGCCGATATCTTCGTTGTACTCGCCGACCAGGAAACGCCCACGGCGCAGGATCGGATAGGCCAGTCGCAGCTTGATCAGACGTTTGACGAATTTCAGCAGCGCCTTGCCGTCTTCGCTCAGGTCCCAATTGACCCAACCGATCTCGCTGTCTTGGCAATAGGCGTTGTTGTTGCCGTCCTGGGTTCGGGCGAATTCATCGCCGGCGACGATCATCGGCGTGCCTTGGGCGAGCAGCAGGGTGGCGAAGAAGTTGCGCATCTGCCGATGGCGCAGGGCGTTGATCTCGGGATCGTCGGTGGGGCCTTCGACGCCGTGGTTCCACGACAGGTTGTTGTTGCTGCCGTCCTGATTGTTCTCGTCGTTGGCTTCGTTGTGTTTGTCGTTGTACGAGACCAGATCGTTGAGGGTAAAACCGTCGTGGGCGGTGATGAAGTTCACCGACGAATACGGCCGCCGCCCGCGCTGGTTGAACATCTCGCCGGACGCGGTCATGCGACTGGCGAAATCGGCAACCTGAGCGTCGTCACCTTTCCAGAACGCGCGCACGGTGTCGCGGAACTTGTCGTTCCACTCGACCCAGCCCGGCGGGAAGTTGCCGACCTGATAGCCGCCGGGGCCACAGTCCCACGGTTCGGCGATCATCTTCACCTGACGCAGCACCGGGTCTTGGCGGCAGGCGACGAGGAAGCTGTGACGCTCGTCGAAACCGTCGTGATAGCGGCCGAGAATGGTTGCCAGATCGAAACGGAAACCGTCGACATGCATCTCACTGGCCCAGTAACGCAGCGAGTCGGTGACCATTTGCAGCACGCACGGGTGGCTCAGGTCGAGGGTGTTGCCGGTGCCGGAATCGTTGATATAGAAGCGCTTGTCGTCGGGCATCAAGCGGTAGTACGAGGCGTTGTCGATACCGCGCATCGACAGGGTCGGGCCTTGCTCGTTGCCCTCGGCGGTGTGGTTATAGACCACGTCGAGAATCACTTCGAGATTGGCTTCGTGCAGGTGCGCAACCATCTCCTTGAATTCGGC
Organism: Pseudomonas sp. SDT291_1_S447; assembly: GCF_054070155.1. Lineage (NCBI taxonomy): Bacteria > Pseudomonadati > Pseudomonadota > Gammaproteobacteria > Pseudomonadales > Pseudomonadaceae > Pseudomonas > Pseudomonas sp. SDT291_1_S447. Next base: position 67,894 of record NZ_JBSVXS010000015.1, on the reverse strand, counting down.
AATCTTGCCGCTGGCCAGATAGCGCGGGTCCGGGGCGAAGAAGGCGATGCTGTTATAGCCCCAGTAATTGGTCATGCCTTTGTGCAGCAAATGCTGGTCGTTGACGAAGGCGTGAATCGGCAGCAACTCGACGGTGGACACGCCGAGCTTGCGGATGTGCTCAAGGACATCGTCGACCATCAGCCCGGCAAAGGTGCCGCGCACATTCTCCGGCACCGAGGGGTGGCGCATGCTGATACCGCGCACGTGGGTTTCATAAATGATGGTTTTGTCCCACGGCACGCTGACGCGGTGGTCGTTGCCCCAGGTGTGCGCCGGGTCGATGACTTTGCACTTGGGCACAAACGGTGCGCTGTCGCGTTCATCGAAACTGAGGTCGGCGTCGGGGTGGCCGATGGTGTAGCCGAACAGCGCTTCCGACCATTTCAGTTCGCCGACCAGTTGCTTGGCGTACGGGTCGATGAGCAATTTGTTGTGGTTGAAACGGTGACCGTTGGCCGGGTCGTACGGGCCGTAGACGCGGTAGCCGTATATCAGTCCGGGATGCGCGTCGGGTAGATAGCCGTGGTAGATCTCGTCGGTGTACTCCGGCAGTTCGATGCGTTCGAGTTCGACTTCACCGGCATCGTCGAAGATGCACAGTTCGACCTTGGTGGCGTTGGCGGAAAACAGAGCAAAGTTCACCCCCAGCCCATCCCAGGTCGCACCGAGCGGGAAGGGCAGGCCTTCACGGATTCTGGATGGCTCGGCGTGCGCGGTGGGCTCGGCATTCTTTGGACGGGTCATGATTGCTCCTGCAAAAAATCGGGATGGTTCGGTTAACACCAATCCCCTGTGGGAGCGAGCTTGCTCGCGAAGGCGGAGTGTCAGTCGACTTCAATGTTGAATGGCAGATCGCATTCGCGAGCAAGCTCGCTCCCACAAGGGAATTGTGTATTTCTTCAGGGCGAGTTAGCCTTCGGTGGCGAGCGAACCCGCCACACGGTCATTCAGTTCAATCGTCGTTAAAGCGTCAGATCGCCGAAGGCTTTCGCGGCGCTCGGGGCTTTTTCTCAGCGGGTTTTTCGCCCGGGGGAATCACTTTCGCGGCGCCGGCCGGTTTGGCCTTGGCCGCCGGTTTCGGTTTGGCGGCCGGCGCCTTGACCTCGGCAGTTTTGCCCGCGGCTTTGCTGCCGGCGGCTTTCGGTGGCTTCTTCAGCGCCAGCGCCTCAGCTTCGGCCAGTTTGCGTGCCATCTCCCAATGGCGCGCCTCCTGACCATCAGGCTGACCTTCCGATTCCCAGATTTGATAGGCGAATTCGCGGATGCGTTTATCGTCGGTACTCATCGCAATGCTCCTGAACTGAACTCATGCTTACGTTAAGTGTTGGATAAAGAGATTGACCGGGACATCCCCCAGCGCGTCGCTGATATTCAGCTCCCTGTTTTTTGTGACTGCGCTGCTTGAAAAAAGTCCCTTCAGGTTTGTCGCAGAGGCGGCGAACGGTAAAACCACCCGCGTATCGCCCCAGCGCAGCGCATCGACCTGAGGTACAGCACTGTTTTCCAGCAGGGTTGCGCAACGGACCGGCACGATCACGATGGCCTGCTTGCCCTCGTGCTCACGGGCAAACGCGAGCACGTTGTGCGCCTGACTGCCGAGCACTTCCATGGCCTGGTAGCTGCCCCGGCGGAACAGTTCGGCATGCTCGACACGCAGGTTCAGCACTTCGGCGATCAAGGCTTGCTTGATGCGTCCGTCACGCCAGTTCGCCAGCAGCTCCACAGGTGGCAAAGGCTCCTGCAGGGCGTGCTCACGAGCGGCGTAATCCACCGGCCGGCGGTTGTCCGGATCGACCAGGCTGAAGTCCCAGAACTCATTGCCCTGATACAGATCCGGCACCCCCGGCACGGTCATGCGCAGCAAGGTTTGCGCCAAGCCATTGAGCGCGCCGGCGGCGGCGATGCTGTTGACGGTCTTGCTGAGTGCGGCGCGCAGCAGTTCGCCTTCCTCTCCGGTGAGCAGTTTTTCGGTGAATGCCTGCGCGGCGTTTTCATAGCTTTCGTTCGGCGCGCTCCAACTGCTTTGCAGCTTGGCTTCGCGCAGGGCTTTCTGCTGCCATTGCCAGATGCGTTTGGCGTAGTCGGCGAACCCGGCCTGATCGTCGTCGCGCAGTTGCAGCGGCCAACTGCCGAGCAAGGCTTGATAGAGGATCAGTTCATCGCCGCTCGACGGCATTTGCTCGTCAACGCGTACCGGGCGGGCGAGGGCGCGCCACAATTCGATCTGCTCGGCATACCAATGGCTGCGTTCACTGAGCACGGCCAGACGTGCGCGGGTGTCTTCGCCACGTTTATGATCGTGGGTGGCGGTGGCCAGCAAGTTGTCGGGGAACTCGTTCAGCCGTTGCTGATTGACTGCATGAAAGTCGCTGAGCGGGGCGCTGAACTGCTCGGTGTTGTAGCCGACATCGTTGCGCGACAGCAGCACGGCCGAGCGATACAGCGCGGTGTCTTCCACGGCTTTGGCTGCTGCCGGTGAAGTCAGTTGCTGAAAGCGTACGCAGGCATGCTTGAGAATCTTGCGTGAGCGCCCGCGCGGTTTTTGCCGCCATGGGGTCCCGCCCAGCCAACCGGCCACGCAGTCGAGCACCGGCCAGTCGGCTTCGCTCAGAGTCTGCCGGGCACCGTCCATGGCCTGCTGGAAAAATGCTTCGTCCTGCGCCGAGCGGCCCATGGCGCTGATGTAAGTGCGGTACACCGGGAAATGCACGATCAACGCCTGCAACACCCGGCGGATCGCGCCGAGTGTCAGGTCGCGGGTCATCAGGTCATCGCGAGCAACTTGCAGCAGGGCCTGGGCGACGCTTTCGCAATCACTGGCCAGCGAGCCGTTGAGGATCTGCTGACGCGCCAGTTGCGCTTCTTCGATGAAAGCAGCCGGGCGTTCGGTGCGCCGTTGCCAGAGATCACCGAGGACGTATTCGCCGTCCGGGTCGTGTTGCAGCAGCGATAGTTGATTCATGAACTCGTAACCGGTGGTGCCATCCACCGTCCAGTCGCGGCGCGGGGTTTCACCGGCGCCGAGGATCTTCTCGACGTAGATCGGCAAGTGCCTGCCCGGTGCCAGCAGATCAACGCGGCGGCGCAGTTTGCGGCAGTAGCCGCGCGGGTCGGCGAGGCCATCGATGTGGTCGATGCGCAAACCGTCGACCAAGCCTTCGGCGATCAACTGGAAGATTTTGCCGTGGGTGGCTTCGAACACCGCCGGGCGCTCGACACGCAGGCCGCCGAGTTCGTTGATATCGAAAAAGCGCCGCCAGTTGATGTCATCCGCCGCCGTGCGCCAACTGGCGAGGCGATAGCTTTGCCGCTCCAGCAACTGATGCAGCGCCTGGAAGCCTGCTTCGGTCGTTGAGTCGAAATGCTGAAGGTTGCTGTGAATCGCTTCAAGCGTCTGCGGATCGCTCGCCAGTTCGCGCAGTTCTTCCTTCAGTGGCATCGCCAGCGAATGTGCATCGGTCTGATAACTGAGCGTGCTGAACCGGTCAGCGAGGGATTTCAGCGTCTCTTGGTGTTTGAGGATCTCACCGTAGTCACTCGGGCAGATCGGGAAATGATGATCGTAGTGCTCGACGTAAAAGCTGCCGGTCTGCGCGTTGAACTGCAATTTCAGCGTGCCTTCCTGCAAGGCCACGCCGTAATCGCTGCCGAGAAACGGCAGCAGCAACTGGCCCTCCATCAACGGGTCCGGCGAATGCCACTGAATGTCGAAGAACTCGCCGTAAGGGCTGAGTCGGCCCCATTCCAGCAGGTCGAGCCACCACGGATTATCGTTGCCGCCGACGGCCATGTGATTGGAGACGATGTCGAGGATCAGCCCCATGTTGTGTTCGCGCAGGGTGCTGACCAGGCGCCGCAGCGCCGCTTCGCCACCGAGTTCGGGATTGACTTGCGTTGGGTCGACCACGTCGTAGCCGTGCATCGAGCCGGCCCGCGCCGCGAGCAGCGGCGAGGCATATATGTGGCTGATGCCAAGGCTGGCAAAGTACGGCAGCAGCGGCACCGCTTGTTCCAGAGTGAAGCCTTTATGAAATTGCAGGCGCAAGGTCGCGCGCAGGGGCTGAATGAGCGTTTGATTCATTGGTCACGCTCGGCAGCCTGAAGACGCGCACAGGCGAGCAGTTCCAGACGTCGCGCGGCGTCATCGAGCAGCGCTTCACTGGTGCCGGGCAAACGCCGCGACCAGTTCGGATGGGCGTCGATGGTGCCCGGAAAATTGGCTTGCTCGTTGATGCCCAACGCATCCTCCAGCGGTAACAGCACCAGTGGTGCGCGGGTGTGGCCGAGAAAACGCACGGCGGCATCGACCACTTGATCGGCCTCGTGGGACTCCTCGCGAAAATTCTGCGGGTCCTGACTCAAGGCGTTGCGCAAGCCTTCGCGCTCACGTTGCCGGTGGTGCCGCCATTCGATTTCACCGTTGGCATCGACAAAACCCAGGCGTGCATTCCAGTCGATGTCGCGGCCATGCCACCAACCGTTGAGTGTCGGCAGGTCGTGGGTGCTGGTGGTCGCCAGCGCGTTGTCCGGCCAGTCGAGTATCGGCTTGAAATAAGTGTTGTCCTGTTCAAACAACAGCACGCGCATGCCGAGCATCCCCCGCGCGCTGAGTTTTTCGCGCAGACCGTCGGGCACGGTACCGAGGTCTTCGCCGAGGACGATGGCCTGATGACGATGGGATTCAAGGGTCAACAATCGCAGCAGATCGTCCACCGGGTAATACAGGTACGCGCCATCGGCCGGGGCGGCGCCATTAGGGATCACCCACAAACGTTGCAGGCCCATCACGTGGTCGATGCGCAGGCCGCCGGCATGGGCGAAGTTGGCCCGCAGCATGTCGATGAAAGCGCGGAAACCATTGCGGATCAGGCCTTCGGGGGAGAACGCGGAAATGCCCCAGCCCTGACCGGAGCGATTGAGAATGTCCGGCGGCGCACCGACGGTGAGCGAGGCGAGCAACTCATCCTGGAAGCTCCAGGCCTGACTGCCGGCGCCATCGGCCCCAACGGCGAGGTCGGCGATCAGGCCGATGCCCATGCCAGCGCTGCGGGCGGCGGTTTGCGCACGTTCCAGGCAGCGGTGGATCAGCCATTGGCAAAAAGCGAAATAGCCGATGCGTTCGGCGTACTCTTCGGCAAAGGCTTCCAGCGCTGCACCGCGTGGGTCGTGCCAGTGCTCCGGCCATTGCCGCCAGTCGAGGTTTTCACCTCGGGCGGCGCGCATTTCCTGAATCGCTTCGAAGCGGCAGTGGTTTTCCAGTGCTTCGCCACCGGCGTGACGGAAACTGGCGAAGTCCGGGTGCAACGGATGGTCACCGGCGATGAAACCTTCGTACAAGGCTTGCAGGAGCTTTTGCTTGGCGTCGGCGGCGCTCGGCCAGTCGATCAGCGTCAGGTCTTCCAGTTGCGCGAACTGCTCGGCCAGTCCGGCCGCGTCGATCGCATCACGCAAGGCGCGCTCACCGAGAATGGCCCCGGGTGCTGCGTAAAGAGAATTGAGGAACAACCGACTGGATGGCGAATATGGGCTGTAGCGCCCGGTGTCGGCGCTGAACATGGCGTGCAGCGGGCTGATCGCCAGGGCATCGGCGCCGCGTTCACCCGCCACGCGCACCAGGTCTTCCAGCGCCTGGGTGTCGCCGAAACCACCGTCGCCGGGGCGGCGCAGGGAATACAGCTGCGCACTCAGGCCCCAGACGCGAGGAATCGGATTGTCCACCGCATCGCCGACGCTGAAGCAGCGCTCCGGGGCCACGGCCAGGGTGAAATACTGGTCGCTGATGTGCACCTGTTGATAGCCGACCGGGATCAGCCCCGGCAATATTGCTTCGGAATCGAGTTTCAGGTTCAGCCGCGAGCCGTCTTCAAGGTGGATTTCACACGGCGTCTCCGGTGCGAAGTACCGCGCCAGATCGACGCCGACCCCGACATCGGCGGTCAACAGCGGCGGCAAGTGACGGTCTTGTTGCACGGCTTGCAGTTCCAGCAGGCTAGCGTCGATTTCCTGCGCCGTGCTGGCGGGGTGGCCGAGGCCGATCAGGACATTGCGCAGCACCGCCGGGGCGACTTTCTGCGGGCGGCCGTTGGCGTCGATCCAGTCGACGGCGAGGCCGGCGCGGCTTGCGAGTATTTCCAGTTGCGCATCGCTCATAGGCGCTCTCCATCCAGAGGTTGCAAAGGGGTTGCGGCCGTGAGGCTGACAAGCGCGCAATACGCGGGCAGTACGCCCGATTCCGATAGATCGACGGTGGGTGGCTGTTGAAACAACCACACGGCCTCGGTCTGTGGAGGGTTGACCACTGGCGTGTCGCTGAGGTTCAGGTCAATTCGCAGCTCGCTGCCATTGCCCAGACGCCAGCGTGCACTGACCGCGCCATAACCGAGCATATGGGCGCCGAGCGCTTGCGTGCCGGACAGATGGGGAATGATGTATTGATGGCGAAACTGCAGGAGCTTCTGGTACAGCGCGAGGGTTTCCTGCTGTTTTTCGCTGCCATGGCCGATCAACCTTGGCTGTGAGGCGTGGAAGGTTTTTTCGCCATTCGGGTCGGGAATCTGCTCGCGCTTGTGCGGATCGGTGAAGGCGCTGAACGCGGCGAATTCATTGCGTCGCCCCTCACGCACCAGTTCCGCCAGTTCGCCGTGGTGACTGGTGAAAAACAGGAACGGCTGCTCGGCGGCAAACTCGTCGCCCATGAACATCAGCGGAATCATCGGTGACAGCAGCAACAACACGGTCGCTGCCTGCACGGCGCGCGGATCGGCCAGATGATGCAGGCGCTCGCCGAATGCGCGGTTGCCGATCTGATCGTGGTTCTGCAGGAACAGCACGAACGCGGTGGAGGGCAGATGTTCGCTGGGCTCGCCGCGCGGTTCGCCGTGGCGGGTGATGTGGCCCTGGAAGACAAACCCCTGACTGAGGCAGCGCACCAGTTGTTCGGTGGGTTGTGCGGCGTAGTCGGCGTAATAGGCGTCGGTTTCGCCGGTGAGCAACACGTGCAAGGCGTTATGGCCGTCGTCGTTCCATTGCGCGTTGTAGTCGTATTCCAACAGGCTGGACTGGTTGAGTTCGTTCTCCACGGTCAACCAGACGTGGCGGCTCGGGTCGATCTGCGCGCGAATGCGCTGGGCCAACTCCGTGAGGAAATCCGGGTCTTCGATGGCATGCACCGCGTCCAGACGCAGACCGTCGAAGCGGTATTCGAGCAACCACATCAGGGCGTTTTCGATAAAGAATTCGCGAACTTCGCTGCGACGAAAATCGATCGCTGCGCCCCAGGGCGTGTGTTTGTCCTCGCGGAAAAAGCCTTTGGCGTAACGATGCAGGTAGTTGCCGTCGGGGCCGAAGTGGTTGTAGACCACGTCGAGAATCACCGCCAAACCGTGGCCGTGGGCACTATCGATGAGGTGTTTAAGTTGTTCCGGGGTGCCGTAGGACGCTTGTGGCGCGTAGGGCAGGACGCCGTCGTAACCCCAGTTGCGATCGCCGGGGAATTGCGCCAGCGGCATCAGTTCGATGGCGGTGATGCCCAGGCCCGCGAGGCGCGCCAGATGTTGTTCGACTTCAGCGAAACCGCCGAGCGCACCGACGTGCAACTCGTAGATCACCGCTTCGCTCCACGGCCGACCTTGCCAGGCAGTGTGGCGCCATTGATAAGCCAGCGGATCGACCACCACGCTGTGGCGGTCGAGACCGCCATCCTGGGCTCGGGAGGCAGGGTCGGGCACCTCCAGTTCACCATCGATGTTGTAGCGGTATCGTGTACCCGCCGGGCAGCGGGCATTGATCACAAACCAGCCGTCTGCCTGGGGCAGCATCGGCAGCGACTGGCCATCTTCCAATTCAACGCTTACGTAAAACGCGTCAGGTGCCCACAGCGCAAATTGTGTGTGTTCGGCGTCCAGCTTGATCGCGCCGTGGGGCCAGTTCTCTTGGGTCCGTAACGGCATCGTTGAAAACTCCCTGATTATTTGTGGTGCGCTTTACCCAGCGCCTTGGCCACCAGTTGTTCGTAAAGTTCGGCGTACGGTTCAACCGCTTTGCACCAGTTGAATGGCGCGGCCATCGCCCGGCAGCGCATCGCATTGAGCAGTTCGGGAAACGCGAAGACCTTGAACGCGCGGCTCAGGGCCTCTTGATAGCTTTCAGCGGTGGACTCATCGAAGAGGAAACCGGTGACACCATTTTCAATGGTGTCGGCCAAACCGCCGGTGTTGCGCGCCACTGGCAGCGAACCAAAGCGCTGGGCGTACATCTGACTCAAACCGCAAGGCTCGTAACGCGATGGCATCAGCAGGAAGTCGCTGCCGGCGAACATGCGCCGGGCGTCGGTTTCGTTGAAGCCGATACGCACGCCGATCTGTCCTGGAAAACGCAGCGCCAGCTCGCGCATGGCTTGTTCTTCTTCCGGTTCGCCGCGACCGATGATTGCGATCTGGCCGCCGTTCTGCACGATGTATTCGGACACCGCGATCGTCAGGTCCAGACCTTTTTGATAGACCAGTCGCGACACCACGGCGAACAGCGGGCCTTCTGAGTCATTCAATTCAAATAGCTCACGCACGTGCGCGGCGTTGACCGCTTTGCCTTCCCAGTCACCGATGGCAAATGGCGCGAACAGGTGCGGATCGGTGGCAGCGTCCCAACTTTCATCGATGCCGTTGGGGATGCCGCTGAGCAAGCCTTGCTGGGTCTTGGCGGCGAGAAAACCGTCGAGGCCGCAGCCGAAATCCGGGGTGGTGATTTCCTGCGCGTAAGTGGCGCTGACCGTGGTGATATGGCTTGAATAGGCCATGCCGGCCTTGAGGAACGACATCTTGCCGTAAAACTCCATGCCTTCCTGTTGCAGGGCATGGTTGGGAATGCCCAGCTCCGGGCAGGAGCCGAGGCTGGTCACACCTTGATAAGCGAGGTTGTGAATGGTGAACAGGGTCGGCGTACGCTGCCCGCGCCAGTGCATATAGGCTGGCGCGAGGCCGGCCGGCCAGTCATGGGCGTGCACCAGGTCCGGGCACCAGTGAATTTGCGCGAGGTTGGCGGCGATGTCGGCAGCGGCCAGACCCAAACGGGCGAAACGAATGTGGTTGTCGGGCCAGTCACGACCGTTGTTGGCGCCGTAAGGCGAGCCTTCACGCTCGTAAAGTTCAGGGCAGATCAACACGTAGATGACCAGCCCGTCCGGCATGTCCATGCGCCCGATCTTGCACGGTGGCAGCGCGGCATGGCCACCGAGTTCGCCGATGATGTGAATCGGGTTTTCGCTGTGCATCACTTGCGGGTAACCGGGGATCAACACGCGCACGTCGTGCAGATGGGCCATGGCCCGGGGCAGGGCGGCGGAGACGTCACCCAGGCCGCCGGTCTTGACCAGATCGGCGATTTCCGAGGTGACGAACAATACTTTTTTCTTGTTGGGGTTCTGGCTCGCTACCGGAGTCAGCGTTTTGGTGCCGGGGACGTTGATCTGTCGGCTGCCGGGAACACTGATGGTGCTCGATTCACCAACCGCCTGCTGAGCACGCTCTCCCTGAATATCCAATGCCGCACTGATCATATGAATCTCCCGTCTCGTTGATCTGATTCTTGTCTTGAACAAGCGATGTCCATGGCCAAGTCCTGTGGCCGGGCGCAAACGCGCCACGCATCGGTGAGCAAACGCTACCCAACACGCGCAAGCAGAATGGGTGAATGGGCCGTTGCAAGGATTGCACCAGTCGCTTTGGCCCCGCCTTTCAGATGACCCGCCGCTGCGCGCAAAAGTTTCGAGTTTTTTTCGGCAATGTGACTGGTCGGTTTTACCCCGCGAAAGTCAGTCTAGGCCAGATCCTAGAGCGGGCCAGAGCAAATGGGTAAATTGTTCGACAATCGGTTGGCCGTCAGCGAAAACCGCGCTTGGAAGGGTGAAACGCACCGACGAAGTGCAGGTTTTTCTACGAGGGAGGGCCAAAACGGTGACTGGTCGGTCACGATTTTGTGCTAGCGAGAAGGGCGGTTGCACTGTTGTGGTGCGGGCAGTTTGTTGCTGGGGAGGCAGTGACTGCCCCTTCGCGAGCAAGCTCGCTCCCACAGGGATCTTCAGTGATCAGAAAATTTATTTCCGGCACAGATCCAATGTGGGAGCGAGCTTGCTCGCGAAGGCGATGGTCGCTACACCACTGTATTCATGAAGTTCTCAGTTCAACAGACGAATCGGACTACCCGCCGCCCAAGCCTGAATATCCTCGATCATCTGCGAAAAGAACTGTTCATAGTTCTGCCGACTGACATAGCCCACATGCGGGGTCGCCAACACATTGTCGAGTGTGCGAAACGGGTGCATGGCCGGCAGCGGCTCCTGTTCGAACACATCCAGCGCCGCGCCGGCAATGTGCTGTTTCTGCAAGGCCTTGATCAGTGCCGCTTCATCGACAATCGGCCCGCGCGCGGTGTTGACCAGCAGTGCCGTTGGCTTCATCCAGCCCAGCGCTTGCGCATCGACCAGCCCGCGACTGCGCTCGCTGAGCACCAGATGCACCGACAGCACATCGGCCTGCTCGAACAGTTGCTGCTTGTTCACGTACGTCACGCCAACCTGTTCAGCCCGTTCGGCCGTGAGGTTTTCGCTCCAGGCGATCACCTTCATGCCGAACACCTGGCCAAACTGCGCCACGCGCTGGCCGATGCTGCCCAGACCAAGAATCCCGAGGGTCTTACCGTGCAGGTCGCCGCCAAGCCCTTGCTGCCAATGGCCGGCGCGCAAGGAAATAGCCTCATTCAGCAGATTGCGCGTGGCCGCCATGATCAGCGCCCAGGTCAATTCCGGCGCGGCGTGCTTGTAACTGTCGGTGCCGCAGACCTGGATCCCCAGTTTTGCTGCGGCCTGCATGTCCAGCGCGGCGTTGCGCATGCCACCGGTAACCAGCAGTTTCAGATTGGGCAGGCGCTTGAGCAGGTCTTCGTCGAACCGCGTGCGCTCGCGCATCACGCAAATCACCTGATAGCGGCCCAGGCGCTCGGCCAGTGTCGCGATGTCGGCCGGGTAATCATGCTCGAACGTCACTTCACCGAGGCTATCGAGCACCGACCAGTCGACCACATCGCGGGCCACCTCCTGCCAGTCATCGATCACTGCAATCTGCACCGCCATCAGCCTTACCTCATCAACGAACGGGATTGGATGTATTCAGCCAGTCGAGCAGAGCCTTGTGGAACTGCGCCGGTTCTTCCATTTGCGGCGCGTGGCCCATGCCGGGAAATTCCACCAGCGTCGACTGCGGGATCAGCTTGGCCACTTGTTTGCCGAGCACCTCATAGTGGCCGATTTTCGCTTTCACCTCAGGCGGTGCGAGGTCCTTGCCGATGGCGGTGGTGTCGGAGGTGCCGATCAGCAGCAGGGTCGGCATCTTCAGGTCCTTGAACTCGTAGTACACCGGCTGGGTGAAAATCATGTCGTAGATCAGCGCCGAGTTCCACGCGACCTGGGTCTTGCCCGGGCCTTTGCTCAGGCCGGCGAGCATATCCACCCAACGATCGAATTCCGGTTTCCAGCGGCCGTCGTAGTAGGTGGTGCGTTCGTAATCGCGAATGCCTTGAGCGCTGACTTTCAGCTCACGTTGATACCACTGATCCACGGTGCGGTAGGGCACACCGAGTGCTTTCCAGTCTTCCAGGCCGATCGGATTGACCAGTGCCAATTGTTCGACCTGCTCGGGGAACAGCAAGGCGTAACGGGTGGCGAGCATGCCGCCGGTGGAGTGGCCGAGCAGCGTGGCTTTCTGAATGCCCAGCGCTTTGAGCAATTGCTGCGTGTTGGTCGCCAGTTGCTGGAAGCTGTATTGATAGTTGTCGGGTTTGCTCGAGGTGCAGAAGCCGATCTGATCCGGCGCGATCACCCGGTAACCGGACTCGCTCAAGGCCTTGATCGAACTGTCCCAGGTGGCTGCGCAAAAATTCTTGCCGTGCATCAGCACCACGGTGCGGCCATTGGCCTTGCCGTGGGCGGCGACGTCCATGTAGCCCATCTGCAGGGATTTGCCCTGGGACTGGAAGGCAAAGTGTTTAAGCGTGTAAGGGTATTCGAAGCCTTGCAACTCCGGGCCATAGGCCGGGCCTTCCGGCGCGGCTGCGGTTGACGTGGCCGCCTGCGCCGACAGGGGCAGGGCGGCGCAGAGGAGCAAGGAGGGAAGCCAACGGGAAAACGTGACAGACATAAGGTCAAACTCCGTTTGAAATTGGCCGATGCTGGAACGGCTGGATTATGCCGACGTTAAACACAGGCAATGCCCGCGCCCGAACGTTCAACCCAGCCAGCCCAGGGTCAGCATGGCCAGCACGCCATAACGGGCACCTTTGGCCAGAGTGACAATCAACAGGAAGCGCCCGAGCGGTTCGCGCATGACGCCGGCAATCAGCGTCAGCGGGTCGCCAATGATCGGCAACCAGCTCAGCAGCAACGACCAATGCCCGTAGCGCTCATAGTGTTTGCGCGCCCTGGCCATATGAGCGGGACTGACCGGAAACCAGCGTCGATCCTGAAAGCGCTCGATGCCACGGCCCAGCCACCAGTTGACCAGCGAGCCGAGAACGTTGCCCAACGTCGCCACCGCGAGCAGGCCCCAGAGCCAGTAGCGCTCGCTGACGATCAAACCGACCAGCACTGCCTCGGACTGCAGCGGCAACAGGGTCGCTGCACCGAACGCGGCAAAGAACAGCCCGAAGTAAGCGGCGCCGATCAATGGGCCGGGTAATCCGCCACGACGACGTCAGCGCCATCCTTCTTCAGGCCGATGACCTGATAGGCATCGCTCATGCCGTCCATTTCCATGCCCGGCGAGCCCATCGGCATACCCGGTGCGGCGACGCCGAGCAGATCGTCACGCTTGCTCAGGGCCAATACCTGCTCCGCCGGCACGTGGCCTTCGACGAATTTGCCGTTGATGATTGCGGTGTGGCACGAGGCCAGACGCGGAGGAACGCCATGTTGTTGCTTGAAGCTGCTCATGTCGCTTTCGACGTGATCTTCGACTTTGAAGCCGTTGGCTTCGAGGTGGCTGATCCATTTTTTGCAGCAGCCGCAATTGGCGTCACGATGGACTTCGATCGGGATCAGATCGGCGGCCTGGGCCAGGGAGGAGATGAACAGGGCGCTCAAGGCGACCAGACGCAGGTGGGTTCGCATAACGGATTCTCGGCTCGGCTGACGATCAGAAAAGAACGCATTTTGACCGGTTTTTCCCGCCTGGCATCAACGCAATGTTTCCAGTTGTTGCAAAACGCAGCACCAACCTGTGGAAGCGAGCCTGCTCGCGAATGCGGTAGCTCAAACACTGAAGCGGGGACTGAAAGATTGCTTTCGCGAGCAGGCCCGCTCCCACAAGGGTTATCTGTTGGGCAGAAAACCCTTGTGGGAAGCAGAGATCAACGGACTTTAAAACGCCCCATGATCGCGCTCACCCGGCTATTGGCCTCAAGCAGTTGGTGGGTGTTGAGCTCGCTGGCTTTGCCGCTCTGCACCAGTTCATCCACCATGTGGCGGATCTGCACCATGCTGCGGTTGATCTCTTCGGTCACGGCGCTTTGTTGCTCGGCGGCGGTGGCGATCTGCGTGCTGAGGCTGTTGATATGGCTGACCGAACCGGCCATTTCATCCAGACCCGAGTTGACCCGTGCGGTGGCATCGGCGGCCGACTGGCAGCTAGCCTGGGTGTTTTCCATGGCGCTGACCGACGAGCTCACGCCCTGCGTCAGGCGGGTCAACATTTCGTTGATTTCGGACGTACTGGCCTGGGTCCGGGCGGCGAGGGCGCGGACTTCGTCGGCCACCACGGCAAACCCTCGACCTTGTTCACCGGCACGAGCCGCTTCGATGGCCGCGTTGAGGGCCAGCAGGTTGGTCTGGCCGGCAATCGCGCCGATCACCCCGAGGATCTCGGTGATGCGCTGCGCATCCTGTTGCATGTTTTCAACTTTATGTGTGGCGCTGGCCACTTCGTCGATCAGCGCCACCACACTGCTGGTCGCCTCGCCCACGACCACCCGTGAACGGTCGGCGTTCTCGTTGGCGCGCTGTGTAAACGCAGCGGTCTCGGCGGCGTTTTGCGCGACGCTCTCGGCGGTTGAACTCATTTCGGTAATTGCCGTAACGGTCTGATCCGTTTCCGAGGCGTGACGCAGCAGGATCTGGCTGGTGTGGGCCGAGGTGCGTTGCAGGTTGTCGAGGCTCGACGCCATCGCCCCCGTGGCCTGGGTGACTTCGCCGATCATGTTTTGCAGGTAGGCGATGAAGGTATTGACCGAGTGTCCGATCGCGCCGAGTTCGTCCTCGGCGCGGATGGTGATGCGTCGGGTCAGATCGGCATCGCCGCTGGACAGCAAATCAATGTTGGCTTTCAACGCTTTCATGCGCTGCACCAACTGACGGATCGCATACACCTGCAGCAGCACCAACAAAATCACCATCGGAATCTGCAACAGGCTCAAGGTGCTGAGGACGTCATCACGCTGCGCCGTGAGCATTTTCGTCGGCAGGGCGGTGGCGAGGAACCAAGGCGTACCTTCAATCGGGCGCATGAAGAAGGTGCTGGCTTCACCGTTGTTGTCGAACTCGATGCGCTGCGCCTGATCACGGTTCTGCAGGCCGTTTTTTACCTGGCTGGCGAACGTCGACGTGCCGGCCAGTTCGCTGATGTTCTTCAGCACGATCGGGCCACTGATGCGCGAGCTGTTACTGATGATCTTGCCGTCAGCCTCGACGATGAGCATTTCGGCGTTGAGGTCTTTTTCCTTGCGAGCCACCAGGTCGTTGAAGAAGCCTAGCGTCACGTCAATGGTCGATACGCCCCAGGCGTTACCGTTTTTCTGGATCGCCATGGCGCAGTTGGTGCGCGGTTCGGCGCTGGCGTCGTCCTTGTAAGCCGCTGCCCATGCGCACTGACCGCGTGGCGTGGCCATGCCACCCTTGTACCAGCTCTGGTCGTAATAGTTGGGCGCCGCGTCGCTGTTCCAGAATGTGTTCACCGCCAGTTTGCCCGACGCGTCGCGGTGCCAGAACGTACTGAATTTGTTACGCCCGGCCTCACGCTGCCCCGGCAGCGGCCAGATCCCGCCGCCGAATACTTTCAGCTCGCCGTACTGATCCACCAGCCCCGGCAACACCGAGTCGATGGCTGCGCTGTCGAGTAACGGGATGGTCTGGGTGATGCTGCGCTGTTGCGCCTGCACTTTGTTCAACTCGCCCTGAATCTGCTCGGCCACTTCGGCGATGCGGTTGAGGACTACCTGTTCTTCGGTATGGCGCAGTTTCGGGGCGACCAGTTGGCTGATGCCGACCACGGTCAGTACCGACAGCAACAGGATGAACAGAACCAGAAACAGCGTGTAACGAGCCTGAATAGTGCGGAATGCGGGCATGGAAACCGGTCCTTGAGCTGCGATTCTTATTAGGGGCGGGGTAAAACAGTGCGGGTGTCCCTAACGTATCGTCGCTACATCGGGAAGCTTGAGGTACAGGCGTACTAAAAAGGCGCGCGCTGACGACTGGTCAGTATCGGCGTTGATACATGAAGCTGACTCACGCGTCTGTCAGCGCGCAAAATCTTTTCGAAACCGTGTAACGGGCGCCTCGCGAGCCAGCATCCATGGGCATTGCTGGTTTGTATCGAGAATGTACGAGAATTGTAAAAAAATGCATGAAAAGGTTTGGTGCCATTACGTGGCCGGTAGATACTCCCCGGCATCCGAATGGTTCAACGAAGGACATTTCATGTTTATTTCACAGGGAGTTTTCTCATGACAATCGGCATTGTCGGCGGTTGGGAGAGCAAGGCTGGCGTGATGGTGCGCAATACCGGCGCGAAGAAACAGGTGTCTCAAAGTGTCAAGGTGCAGCAGATGCTCACCATGGTCGGTAACGATCCAAATGCCTTGAATGTCGCCGAAATGGACAAGCAAGGCCTGCGCAAGAATATCAAGGGCTTCGATCCGACTAACGTCTCGGTCAAGCAAATGGGCAACCTCAGCGCCATGCTGCGCAGCCGAGGGCTGATCTCCGAGATCACCTCTTTCACGCTGATGAATGCCGGCGACAAGTTCGACCGTTTCGGCGTGACCAAAGACATTGATGCCAAATTCAACGCCCTGGAGTATTTCGCGACTCAACTCGATGCGATCCAGAATAATGGTCTCAATGGCAACGCGTACGGCAAGAACCTGATCCCTGAATTCAAAAAAGCGATCTACGTTCTGCAAAACCTCAAGACTTATGGTGAAGGCAACGCGCCGCTTCCCCCTAAAGACGGCATCAAAGCCAAGGCTTGAGGCTACAGAAAATGACCCGCTCATATTGCGCGGGTCATTTCGCAAGACCCACGATGCGTTCAAGTCACCGCGGCGTTTCGCTCAGGTGCAGGGCGAGTTGCTGCTGAGCCTGATCATGTAACTGCTGCATGTGCGGGCATTGCAGTGTCAACCCGCGCAGCCGGTAACCTCGGTGAAACAGTGCCAGCCATCCCTCTTCCTTGCCTTCGGCGGGTGCCAGCCCGGTAAAGACAAATCCGACAGCTGCGAGCCTGCTCAGGTCCCAGGCAAATTGCTGTGACAGTCTGAGCCGGATCGAAATCAGCCAGTGCCGGGGCAATTGGCGTATCTGTTCAAGCAGGGCGGGCCGCAGATGCTTGAGGTACATGTCATAACGATTAGCGTGTTGTTCCAGACGAATCGCTGCACCATGCCAGCGACTGGTTCGTTCCTGCGTACCGAAAGCCCGACATAAATGCTGCATGAAGTCCCGGCAACTGTCTGGCCAGGTCTGTCGGGGCAGCGGGCGGCGATAGCCGTCAATCATGCGGCAACCCACAACGATCGACTCTGGCGCCGGGCTGCCGAATGGCGATGGGACGTAATCGGGCAGCAATCCGGTGTTTTGAAAACCGAGGTTGATGGCCATCCGCTGCGTATACGGATGATGAGTCACTTGCTTGATCGATACGTTGTGACAGCCCAGCGCCTGTGCGTGAGTCAGCAGTTGCTGGCCCAGGCGGGTGGCAATGTTTTGTCCCCGGGTATCAGGGTGAACCACGCTCAGGGCCAGTTCCGCGATAGGTGAGTGGGTGTCGCGAAACAGTGTGGCGTGCCCGCAGATCTGTTCGCCGGTCACCGCGACCAGCGAGTGCCAGCGTTTGTCGGCGTGGTTCTGGCTGATCATGTGCGGCAGGTAGACATGGGGTTGCACGTAATGGTCGCCATACACCTGACGGAACAGCACACTGACGGCCTCGGCATCGCTGTCGCGATAGTTACGCAGAATCAACGGTTCCATCCGGCACCTCCTTGTTCCTCGTTCCATAGCAGCGCAGATCGAGCACGCGCAGGCATTTGCCCGAGCGGGGGTGGCGCGGCAGATCCTCAAGCGAGCAGCACTCGATGTGCAGGACCAACAGATGATCGGTCTGCAGTTGCGCGATCAACGGGTAATGCGCGATCAACTCGGTTCTCAGCTGCCGATCGACTTCGGTCGTGGCAGGAGATTGCGCGGTCGCCACCCATCTCAGCTTCAGCACATCCCTGTGCCCGGACTGTTCAATGACCAGTTGCCAGTCATCGCTGGCGGCGATGCTTCGGGTCATCTGGCCGATGTCGTCTGGTATCAGTGACACAATCCCCACGCGAACGCGTTGACTGCTGGCGCTACGGCCCTTCAGGGCGAATTTGCGTTGCGCTGCGCCGGGGGGCTCTCGCCAACAGGCCCGGTCGCCAACCGGGTAGCGAATCAGCGGCATCAAGCGCCGGTCAAGATTGGTCAACACCAACAAACCGGTACGATCGCAGGTCTCGATGACTTCGCCGGAGTGTTCATCGATGATCTCCAGCAGGGCGTGGTGCTCATGCATGCGATGCTCGTCTTCTTCACAGTCGCGCTGGCTGCTGCCGATGAAGCCCGCATCGACGCTGGCGTAACCGATCGACGCAATGCGCGCATCGGGGAACGCTCGTTCGAGCAGTTCGCGCTGCGACGCGAACAGGCTTTCACCGCCATACAGAAGGGTGTCGATGCCGGGCATTGTTTGCTCCCGGCGTTTGAGCCATTCGGCGAACGTCAGCAGGTGGGCGGGCAGCCCAGCCAGCACATTGATCCGGTGCTGCTCGATCGATTGCGCCAGAACACATGAGTCGACGTCGCCGGTGAACGGAAACTCGGTGATATTCACGGCGACATGCGCCAATGAATCGTGGATGAACAGGAAGCTGGCATACAAGTCGCCGGCGAAGAACAGATTGGCTACCCGATCACCCGGTTTGAACTGCGAGCTGAGGCTTGTGCCGAACTCGGTTACCAAACGACGCCACTCGCGCTGGGTATACACGGAGAGTTTTCCGGCGCTGGTCGAACCGCCGGTTTTGAACACCAGTGCGCGCTCGCGGGTCGCGGTCAGTACCGGCCAATGATCCAGTGACTGACTGTTTTGCCAATAAGCAAGAGGCTCAATCAGCGGCAGTTGCGTCAGTGAAGTTACTTGATGGGGTACATCTGCCAGATGTTTCGCATAGAACGGCGAATGCTGACGAGCGAAAGTGATCAACTCGTTCAGCGGTTCAGAAGTTTTCAATAGGTCACCCTTTTTATAGTTGTCAGATCGAACGCAGAAAGTGTCAGCGCCGTGAATCAATCAATATCGGCGTCTTGCCGCTGTGTGTGTTTCGAATGAAGTTTTCGATTGCGCAGACTTCAAACTCCACGATCAACAGACCGGTCTCGACAAGGGTCGCCAAGGTCAAGTAGCCGCACAGCCGTTCCTGCGCGTCGGCCGCTTGCAGTTCGCTACACACGCGCATACGTTCGAGACCATCGGCGGCATGATCCAGCCGCAGTTGAAATGGCACCTGCAGGTGCACCGCCAATTCGCTCAATGAAATGAAGTCAGTGCCGATGCGGATCAGCTTGCCGTGGCGCTGCAGCAGCTCGAAGCGCGGCGATGTCAGCCCGCAGGGGCAGGGGCCTGACAACCAGCGACCGGTGTCGCCTATGTCATAGCGCATAACGGTCTGGGCCTGGCGTGCGGTCGATGTGAAGAGCAAGCGGCCGACCTGATCGCCGGCCACAGGTTGATCGCTGTCCAGGGCCACGATTTCCAGATGCTGGGTGTCATTCATCAAATGAAAAACACCATCGCCCGTGGCCTGGCAGGCGTGGCCGAGCGGCCCGGCGTCGACACTGCCGTAAATCGCCGAGCGGATGCTGGAAACCCCACAACTGAGCAGCAAGTCGCGGCTGTGTTCACTGAGATGCTCGCCTCCGAGAAAGACCTTTTCGACTCCGCCGTAAGCTTGCAACCGTGGCCGTTCGTCAAGGAACAGCCGATGCAGCGTGCTGGGCATACCGATCAACACCGTCACCCGCTGACTGACGATCAGCTCGGCGATTTCCCGGTAGTCGTCATCGGACGGTGCGGCCATCGGCAGGTGCGTGATGTCGAGCAACTCGAGCACTTTGGCAAAGCTGAGAAACCCGCCGTACAGCCCCCCACAAAAGAACAGGTTCATCACCCGGTCACGCGCCGGATCCAGGCCGGCGGCGAACAAGCCGTCAGCCGTGGCACGCATCTGCCGGTGAAAGTCCTGGTAGCTATAGACCGACAGCGCCGGCATGCCACTGCTGCCTCCAGAGCGAAAATACAATTGCGCCGTAGCGTTCAGCGGCTGGGCAGTGAAGGCGGCCTTGTCCATGATGGGCTGGCCGTGCAACGTCATCGGCTGCGATGGCTGATCAAGGGTGGCGTGGTTGGCAAGCACACCGCAGGGCAAGCTGGCCGAGACGCGTCGGCTAAGCCGCTGCAACGCATAGACGCCGTCATGGGGTTCGCCGTCATAGCCCTCGTGGATGCCAGCGACCTGCGTGATTCGCGTGACACCCGCAGCGATCAATGTACGTGCCAGTTCGCTGATTTGGCGGTCGCCGCACACCAGCGCACAGCTTTGCAGGACATTGCGCCATGGCAGCAACGTGTCGGTGATCAGTGACCGGGGTACCGGATGCAGCAGTACGCTGCGAAACAGCGGTGAAGGCGTGAGTTGACGTTCATGCGTCCAGATCACCTGCCAGCCGGGTGCGTGCCAGATATCCCCGGTTTGCTCGGCGAAGCTGTGCCCCAGCCGTGCCATTTGCATGTGCGTGGTGATTTGCGCGGCCTCCTGCAGCGTCGGCAACAGTGCCGGCCAATGCCCGGCGCGGCGTTCGAAGGCGGCAGACAAGCGTTCCCCGATCTTGCGTAGTACCTGCGGATCGTCGCTGTCCACCAGCAACCACTGCGGGCTGGAACAGGCCTGCTGATCCAGCCGACAGACTTCGTCAGCCACGGCGTCCAGATTCTCCGGGGTGGCTGCATCGGGCGTCAGATAGACGAAGCTGATGCGGTGCCCCCAGTCGATCCAGCGACACCCGGCCGGAATCTGTTGGCGAATCGCTTGCAGGGCCGCTTCACCCCCCCAGGCCGCGACGCCATTGGCGTGTTTGCACAGTGATGCGATTTGCGCCGTACTCACCGGCAGTACGGCGATATAACCAGCCAGTTGGCCGCTCGGATCGCAGTGCAGCAAGGCGCCGAGCAGGCGGGCGGTCAGCCCTTCATCGCTGCTGCTGGGGCGCAACCAGTTGACGTTGCCGGCCAGCAGGCTTTCCAGCACCGCGCAGAACGCCAGCAACGGCGCGTTGCCCGGCGTAATGTGGACCACCAGGCCAAGCGGGCTCCAGCGTTCGAAACGTGCTTGCCGATAATCGATACGGCGCAATGAATCGGGCTGCGCGCCGAGTTCGCGCAGCAGTTTGCTGTGTAACGCCTGCGGCTCGCAGAAGTCGATCAATGCCTGGCGTTGCTCGGCATCGAGTGGCAGTGCGGAATCGGCGCTGCGCAGTCGTTCTGCGAAGTGAGTGGCAGCGTGGATGACCGTGCTGCTTTGCAGCGGGGTAGCGAGGTGTTGCGCCAGATCGGCGTGAAGGCAGGCAAGCGCTTCGTCGAAGCTGAAAGCGTCGTGCAGTTGGCCGTTGATCAAGTACATATCAATGGCTCCCCAGCAATTGCGCAGCCGCCATGGCACAGCTTCTGCCGGCCGTGGTGCCTGCCCGGCCATGGAGTTCGAACCAGTCGCTGGCAAGTCCACAATCGCAACTCGTGCCAGGGTGCAGCGTTGCCAGATCGCTCATCACCACCGAGTGTGCAGGGCTGGACGAAATGTAGGGCGAGACGAATCCGAGCAAGCCTTGCTGGCCATAAGGCTGAACGCAGAAGTCCATCGGATTGCGTACGAACACCTTTGAGTAGACCGGGACATGGAAACGATGCCGGGCACATTCGATGTAAGGCACGGCGTGCTCCACGGCACCATAGCCATCGCGGCATCGGGATATTTCAATGCCCAGCTGACGATGGATGGCGCTGTACAACTGCTGCTTGGGGATTTCATCGGCGGCCCGGGTTTTCCAGCCGCCGCCGAAAAACACCAGCGACTCTGCAGGCAGCTCAAGGTCTGGCATGCAGAGGGCCTGCATGCGTTGCAGGGCCTGCCAGAGAAACGCCGGGAAGCCGAGGATTCGCACCGGCAGACCTTCTTCGGCAAACGCCTGTAAGGCACTGATCACGCCGAAAACGTCAAACTGATGACCTTCGCCAGTGCTGCGCAGGGCGTAGACCACACGGTTGACCGGGGCGAAACGGCACAGGAACTGATCGGTGAACGAGGTGCCCAGGCTGATCCGGCCTTGTGGCTCGTAGCTCAGCAGCAAGTAGTTGCAGGGCATATCCGCGGTGTCCCAGCCGTAATGCCGAAATATCTGCGCAACCATCCATTGCGCACCCGCCAGACTGCGTTCGTCGTAACGCATACGGCTTTTCTGTCCGCTGGTGCCGGAGGATGTCAGTTCCAGCGCGTCCTCGCCGACGCTGCTGAGCAACAGTCGCTGCTTGAAAAAGTTGGCGAAGACAGGGGGCAATCGTGACCAGTCATCGAGACTGTCGAGATCATTGAGGTGCAGTCCGTTGGCATTGAGCCAGGCTTCATAGCCGGGTGTTTGCTGGCAGTGAAACCGACTGATCTCGGCCATGGCCCGGTCGAACAACCCCGGCGGTACGGAGTCTTGACAGTAAGGGCGTGGCAATGCGCAGAGCGCGTCGCTTGAGGGTAAGTGAATCATCAATATTCCTTTATTGAGCTTTGGTAGAGGCGGCTTTGGCGTCGTGCAAGAACCCGTGCAGCAAGGGCAGGCATGTCAGGCCACCGAGGGCGGACAACAGCGCAAAGAAGTCAAGGCGTGTGCCGCCGCCGATCGCGGCAATGAGTGAGGCGCCGAGGCCCATGACGGCGATGGAGATCATGCCGATCATGGCCGAGACCAGCCCTTTGCTGTCCTCGGTACAGAACAGCGCCAGTCGATACAGAGTGGCGTTGCAGATGCCCAGTCCGACGCCGTAGAGCGCCAGGCTGGCCACCACCGGTACGGGGCCGGCAGCCAATAATGCGCAACCGAGCAACGCCACGAGCCCCATGCACAGCGGCCAGAGGCCGATCCTGATCAACTCGGGCAAGGCGTGCGTGACCAGTAAGCGGTTGAGAATCAGGTTGCCGACGATGACGGCGGAGAAAATCGGCATCTGCCACAGCCCGTATTCCAGTGGCGTCTGGCCCAACAGCTGGATCAGCAGTATCGGCGACAGGCCGATCCAGGCGATCAGGGGGAGGCTCATCAGCCCTAATGCAAGGCTCGCACCGAAGAACCGGCGATTGCCGAGCAAGGCAAGGTAGCGCTGTCGCGTGCGTTTCAGGGAAAAAGGTATCGGCGCCTGATGCTGCCCATCACGACGTATGACGCCCACGGTTTCCGGCATCCAGGCGTAGAGCCCCAGCCAGACCATCGCTGCGACAAGGCCTAACGCCAAGAACAACTCGCGCCAGTTCAGCCATTGCAGAAGCAGGCTGCCCAGCAACGGCCCCAGCAACGGTGACAGCAGCGCGACATTGCCGAGCAAGGCCATGAGACGCACGGCATCAGCCTCGCAGAACACCTCCTGCAGTGCCGGATAACTGACCGAAATGACGAAGCCCAGTCCCATACCCTGTAGCAGGCGCAACAGATTGAAAGCTTCAATGCTGTGAGCGGCAAAAGCGGCCGAACAGGCCACACCGAATATTGCACATCCGATCAATAACAGGCGTCGTCGCCCCCAACGATCAGAGAGTGGCCCCATCAGCCATTGCAGGCAGATACCCCCCAGCAAATAGAGATTGAAGGCGTTGGGAACATGTCGAATGTCGGCCTGAAGTTCTGTCGTGACATCCAGCATGGCCGGCATGACCAGGTCACTGGCCATATACGTCAGCAGTTCAAACGCAGTCAGTGCCAGACAAAATCCGATAATCTGGCGTGGCCCGATTGTTATAAGTGTTCTCTGCATACACATCCTTGTCTGTGTGTGTTGAAAAAGGCATGCAGAGACTAGAGCTAGCCAAGTGGCTGACCTAGTTGTTTGCTAAGACATTAAATTTCAAATGCTTGCAGCGTATTAGTTGGATCCAAAAACAGCAGAAGATAAATACGCTCGAAGGTCGGTGGAATGAAAAATGCCCGCACAGGGGCGGGCATTGTTTATTTGAGTGAACTAACGAGGTGAATGCAGGGTGAATCTTGGGCGAGCGGGCAGGGCGAAGTATTCACCACTAACGATGCTGGTAGTAGCCAGGGCCTCCCCGGTCGTAACGGTGGTGGTCGTCATGCCAACCGCCGTGGGGGAAGATGATGCATCCACTCAGGGTCAGCAGGGCTAGAACGGGAATCAGCCAGGTGATTCGACGCAACATTTGAAAAATCCTCATGGTGATGCCGTCATGAAGCCAAAACTCTTCATCGGCTGTAACATGAGACCCCGTTTGTCACTGCGCATCCCCGTAAAACGGTAAGCGCATGGCATGCAAGCGGATACAAACCGGATACATTCCAAAGTTTCAGGAAACCGTAATGACCCAGAAGCAACGCTTGATTTATTCGATTGTGATCGCCGTGTCCGTACTGGCGATCATGCTCGGTCTGTCCTGGCTGCAAAACGCCGGGAAGATCGATGAAAAGACCTTTCAGTACATCGCCATCGGTGTGGCGGTGGTCGTGGTGGTGATCAACGGCGTGATGCGCCGCAAGGTCAAGCCCTGACGGCGTTCGTTACACGTTTCAATCGTTGTTGAGGACGGCAGCAGCCTGTGGATGCAGGCTGTAGCTCTTGTCCGCATTGAAGGTGATCACACCTTCGGCGCACAAACGCTTGAGCACTTCGCGTACGCTGAGGAAGGACAGCGGAATATCCAGATCCAGCAATTGGCTGTGGACGCCGCGCACCCCCAGGCGACGGTCGCTTTGCGCCGCCACCAGCAGCGCGTCGATGACTTTCAGGCGAATCAGACTGGTGCGCAGACCGAAACTCTTCAGCAACAGGCGAATGCGTTCGTTACCGTGACGTTCGCCGCGTTGCCCGAAATCGCTCGCGTGTGGGCTCATGGAAGCTCCTTGGGGGGCCTGGCTACCGTCCATTGGTAGGTGCGAGTTGTACATGCGATTACTCCTTTTCAGAGCCTGATCGGGAAAGGGTTTTCTTGCTCTCTCTAAACAAGACGTTTGAGCACGACAAATCATGAAAGAAAAAATGTAGAAAATTTGTCGCCGATTTGTCTTCTCTGCGTGATTGCGAGACAAATCTTCGTGAGTCGCGGTAAATCTTTTTCCCTGATCTTCGTTACCTGTGGAGTCTCCCTGCGCACGGATGCGTTGTGCCCTCAGGTTTTGATATTCGATCAGGAGTTACAGTGACCATTCTTTCCAGACGATTGACCGGACTGGCCTTCGCCGGTGTGTTTCTTGGATTCAGCGTGTCGGCCTATGCCTTCAGCCCGAGTTCATCGGCCGAGACCGGTACCGAAATCCGTCGTACCGGTTTTGGCGTACCGCATATCCGCGCCCAGGATGAGCGAGGCCTGGGCTTTGGCATCGGGTATGCCTATGCACAGGACAATCTCTGCCTGTTGGCCAACGAGATCGTCACGGTCAACGGCCTGCGTTCGCGCTATTTCGGCCCGGACCAGGTGACTGTCGAAGCACGCCCGAACCGCGTCAGCGATGTCTTCTTCACCTGGCTCAATCCCCCCGAAGCAGTCAACACCTTCTGGCAGGCGCAACCGGCCCAGGTGCGTGATCTGGTCGAAGGTTACGCTGCCGGCTATAACCACTATCTCGCCGAGCGACGTCAGCAAGGCCTGCCGCAGCAATGTCAGGGTGAGTGGGTGCGCGATATCACCTCGGCAGACCTGGTCAAGTTGACCCGTCGACTGTTGGTTGAAGGTGGTGTCGGACAGTTCGCCGAAGCCTTGGCGGGCGCGACACCGCCGCAGGCGACTGCGCAGCGTGTCCAGGATGCACAGGCCTTTCAGCTGGCTGATACACGTCAGCAGCGATTTGCCCTCGATCGTGGCAGCAATGCCCTGGCGGTGGGCAGCGAGCGTTCTTTCAACGGTCGCGGCATGCTGCTGGCCAACCCGCATTTTCCGTGGGTCGGCGCCATGCGTTTCTATCAGATGCATCTGACCATTCCCGGCAAGCTGGATGTCATGGGCGCAGCCTTGCCGGGCCTGCCAATGATCAATATCGGTTTTAACCAGCATCTGGCCTGGACCCACACGGTCGATTCCTCGAAGCACTTCACGCTGTATCGTCTGCAACTGGACCCGAAAGATCCGACGCGTTATCTGCTCGACGGCAAATCCTTGCCGATGAGCAAACAGACGGTGACTGTCCAGGTCAAGCAGGCCGATGGCCAGGTAGTGCCCGTAGCGCACGATATTTACAGCTCGCAGTTCGGCCCGGTTGTGCAATGGCCCGGCAAGCTCGACTGGAATAATCAGTTCGCTTACAGCCTGCGCGATGCCAACCTCGACAATGACCGCGTGCTGACGCAGTGGTATGCGATGAACCAGGCTTCCTCGCTTGAGCAACTGCAGGACTCGGTGCACAAGATCCAGGGCATCCCGTGGGTCAATACCCTCGCTGTGGATGACAAGGGCCAGACGCTGTACATGAATCTGTCGGTGGTGCCCAACGTCAACGCCGAGAAACTGGCCAAGTGCAGCGACCCGCGCGCCGGGACGCAGATGATTCTGCTCGACGGTTCCAACAGCGCCTGCGCCTGGGACGTCGACCCGCAAGCTGCACAGAAGGGCATTTATGCGTCCAGCCAACTGCCGCAACTGTTGCGCAAGGATTTTATCCAGCACTCCAACGATTCCGCGTGGCTGGTCAACCCGGCACAGCCGCTCACCGGCTTCTCGCCACTGATTAGTCAGGACGGTCAACCGTTGGGCATGCGTTCGCGGTTTGCGCTGGATCGCCTGGGCAACCTGAGTAAAAAAGGTCCGCTGCGAGTGAAGGACCTGCAGCAGATGGTCATGGACGATAAGGTGTATCTGGCGGCCCAGGTCGTACCGGATCTGCTGAAGTTCTGCGCCGCTGACCTTGGCGCCGATGCCAGGACTCTGAAACCGGTCTGCACCAGCCTCAAGGAATGGGACGGTCGCGCCAATCTGGACTCGGGTCTGGGTCTGGTGCATTTCCAGAACATCATGCAGGCAATGCAACATTCAGCGGATATCTGGCGCGTCGCTTTCGATCCGAAAGACGCGCAACACACCCCGCGCGGTCTCGCGGTCGAGCAGCCGGCCGTGGCACAGTCGCTGCGAGAGGCGATGCTGGCTTCGGTTGAAGCGACGAACAAGATGGGCCTCAAACCGCAAACCCGCTGGGGCGATATCCAGGTGGTCAGCAGTGGCGGGCAACAGACACCGATTCATGGCGGGCCGGGTCAGTTGGGGATCTACAACGCCATCCAGAGCGTGCCCCGCGAGGACGGCAAGCTTGAGGTGGTCAGCGGTACCAGCTACCTGCAAGTGGTGACGTTCGATGAAAAAGGGCCGCACGCGCAGGGCCTGCTGGCGTTTTCGCTGTCGAGCGATCCGGCATCGAAGTATTCGCGGGATCAGACCGAGGCCTTTTCGAAGAAACAATGGAGTGTGTTGCCCTTCACCGAGCAGCAGATCAAGGCCGATCCGCAGTATCAGGTGCAGACCATTCGCGAGACGCTGGACAAGGCGGGGAAAGTAGCCGCGCAGTGAACTGCTGCGTGACCTGAGAACAAACTGAAGGCCGCATCCCGCAAGGGGCGCGGCCTTCAGCTTTTTGGCGGTTGTTGTGGCATCGGGTTGATCACTGGGTTGCCTTCCTTGTTGCGCGTCAGGTAGACGGGCAAGACTTTGGGCAGGGAGTTGGCCAGGTTGTTCAACTCTTTGATGTTGTAGATGCCGCCCACTCTGATCGAGCCTGTGCTGTTGTCGGCGAGCATCAACGGTCTGTCGAGGTAGCGGTTGATCAGAGGCAGGGCTTCATTGAGCGCCAGATTGTCCAGCACCAGTTTGCCGTTGCGCCAGGCCAGCGAGGTATCGTTGGGATAGGTCTGGCTGATCTGCGGCATGTAGTCGCCCGGTTTGTAACGCGCCTGCATGGACGGCCCCAGACGCAGGCCATCGCCTGGCAATGCGCGATTACTCGTCACCAGCACCGAACCTTCGATCAGGTTGACACGTACCTGGTCTTCATACAGCCATACGTTGAAGCGCGTACCGGTCACGCGAATGTTGCCTTCGCCCGCACGCACGACAAACGGGTGCGAGGCGTCGTGACTGACGTTGAAGAACACCTCGCCTTTTTTCAACGTGACTCGTCGTTCGTCCTTGTAATTGCTGAAGGTCAAATCAGTGTTCAGATTCAACTCGATCTGACTGCCATCGCTCAGCGTGACCTGACGCACATTGTCGGTGGCACTCAAGTGCTCATAACTGTCGGGTACCCAGCCCAGATTCCATCCGGTGTAGGCCGCCAGCGGTAACGCGAGCGCGCAGACACCGGCCGCTATTGCGTACTGGCGCAACGAACGGGACGGCTGCTGAAGCGGCACAAGCGGTGCGGATTCCGGGCGTGGCAGATGTTCGGCGACGTCCCAGATTTCCAGCATGGCTTCATACTCGAACGCATGCAGCGGATGAGCATCGTGCCATTGTGTGAATGCGCGACGTTCTTCTTCCGTGCAATCCGCGGCGTGCAGACGCATGCACCAGTGCGCAGCGGCATCGGTGATCGCATCGTATTCGGCTTCCGAGAGAGTGTCTTGGGTCATTGAGTCGTCCTGATTTCGCACATTCTAACCTTTGCGGGAAGTTGCCGAGAACAACAGTCATGGCATTTACCCATCAAAGTGGAACTTATTTTTCGCTCAAGCACCCAAAAAGCAGGACGCCAATGACTACTATCCATAAATGGAGTGAAAAAATGATCAAAAACACGTTTGCTGCACTGATTGCCACTGCCAGTTTGCTAAGCGCCGGTGCTGCATTCGCCGACAAACCCGGGGCTGGCTGGGTCACCATCGAGAAAGCCATCGAAATCGTGAAAACCAAGGCCGGGTACGTCGAAGTCTACGAAATACAAGCCGACAACGACGGTTACTGGAAAGGTGAAGGGCGCAAAGCCGACGGCGTGGTTTACGAATTCCGCATCGACGGTGCATCGGGCAATGTACTGCGCGATCAGAAAGACTGATTCCCAGGGCCGCAGAAAAGGCGCAGGTCACGACCTGCGCCTTTTTTTGTGTTTGTCAGGGCGTAACTACCGGATCGAGTTGCCGGCCCATCTCGCAGATCAGACGCGCGATCGAGTCGGCGTTGTGCAGGATGACGTCGATACGTGCATTGGGCGAAAGCCGATCAAAAAACGCGTTGCGTGCGTCATCAATGGTCGGGCTGCCGGTGAGTGCGAGCAGTTTTTTGCTCATATCCTCAGCCGCGGGAAATTTGTCCAGATCGACGTACGAGCCGCGTTTCTTGCTCCAGCGCGCGAACAACTGATCTTTGGGCGTATTCAGCGACAGCGCCTTGTTCTGAAAATCTTCCAGTACATCCCTCATATCCCGCCCATAGGCGGTGAGCGTGTTGATCAGATCAGAAAACGGCCGGCGCGCTTCCACAACGGCGAAATCCTCGGTGGCGGCGAATTGATGGGACAACTCGTGGATCAGTGTTGCCGCCTGAGCGTGGCCATCGACATCGAAGGGTATCGTCAGGTTGCCCTTGTAAAAACCGAGTTTCTGATCGAAGAAGTGCTCGGTGAAGTGCACCATTTTGCGCCGGTCATTGACCAGCACGAACGCGATGGCGGAGGACATGGCGGTATTGGACCCAACCACAAAGCGTTCGGTGTCCATCAGGTCATCGCTGGGGTCGACCAGGGCATTACAGATCGGCACGATGGCCTTGTGAAGCTTGGCCAGTAACGCTTTGTCGATGTGATCAACGCCGAAAAAC
This sequence comes from Pseudomonas sp. SDT291_1_S447, assembly GCF_054070155.1. Lineage (NCBI taxonomy): Bacteria > Pseudomonadati > Pseudomonadota > Gammaproteobacteria > Pseudomonadales > Pseudomonadaceae > Pseudomonas > Pseudomonas sp. SDT291_1_S447. Next base: position 38,443 of record NZ_JBSVXS010000015.1, on the reverse strand, counting down.
AACCTGAGAAAACCGTCCAGACGGGTGCCCGGAACATTGGCTTTCAGCTGGGCCAGATTATGCAGGCTGTTGAAGGCATAGAAACGGGCCATGTCGACCGCTTGCTGGATTTGCAAGGCTTTATCGGGATGGCGGCGGCGAATCTCGTTCATGCCAATGGCTTCGATTTCAAGCAAGGCTCGGCGGATGGGCTCCACGGCGTATCGCTGGTGCAGTTTCGATATCGCTTTGCCGTAGTGAACCGCGTAGCGCTCTGGCGCGAGCAAGAGCCGCGAGCCACTCAATCGTAATGACGGCCCGGGCTTCTCATCGCCGAAGATCTGCCAGACGGCGCCCGGTTGGTCGACCTGATGAACCTTGCCGGCAATGGCCGTATAAAGGCGTTTATTGATCGGATTTTCGTAGGTGCCGTTCTTCGCGTCACGCTTGAGGTCTTCAAGTGCCACGGCCGACGTTTCAAAAGGCTGCAACTCGGTGCGCGAGGGTGAGGTCATCCTGATCTGTGACCAGCTTGGCGCGACCAGCGCGGGCGAGCTTTCGACCGCGCTGGCGTCTTCGTCAGTGACTCGAGTGATTGGCAGTGTTTCAGTCGCGGTTTGTGCCGTTCTCGGGGGCGTGGCTTGCGTTGCTGCCGATGCCTCTGCCGTCAGGCGCCCCAGGCTTATCATTTGCACCGCACCGGCGATAAATGACTGCAGTGCTTGCGTCCAATGATGATCCTGCAGATTTTCTGCCGAATCCTTGAAGTCCTTGTAGGCCTGCCACAGAAATGTCACGTACGAAAGTTTGCCGGGCAGCAGACCCGAGATCAGACTGGTGCCTTTGCCGAACAGGTTTTTGGCTGCTTCCCAGTCGCTTTGAGCGCTGGCTGACGACTGGCCCTTGAGCAATTGCGGCAACAACTTGAGGTTGTCGCTGAAAAACCTATGCAACAGGTTGCCGGTGATGGTGTTACCCGCAAGTATCATTTCGCTGACCTCGCCAGCGCTCGACTGCAACAACCCTCGAAATACCGATTGCTGTGCCGACGGCAATCGACGAATCAGCAAGTCCTGAAAAATGCCTGGCGTATTGATGGCCGCGATAACACTCGCTTCGTCGACAAACTCGCGAAACACGTCTTCTGCGTACGGGGCATACAGCACCAGCGGCCCCGGATGCCCGCTGCCCGGGCCGATCATATACAGGCCCAGTGCTTCGACCGCAGTCGAGCCCGCGGTTTTGATCAGCGACAACGGATACACGATGGCGTGGGCGCCTTCGACCGTCTTGCGTGCGATGCCATCCGGGATGTCCAGCACTTGGCATATGCAGTCGAATGCGCTGGCAGACAATTGTTGTTGCAGTTTCAAACCATGAGCGTGCTGCAGCAATTGCCAGGGCAGCTGTCGCAAGAAGCGCTGCTTGCGCTGCGTGGCCTCGGCATCGTCCGCAGAGAGGGCAGCGGTGATTTTTTGTGCAAATGTCGTGGGGATCTCCAGTGACAACAGCAGTTGTCTGACCGTCGCCGGATCCAGATTGGCCGGTAGCGGGGTAGTGGTCCTGGAGGCGACTTTGAAACCGGTGCCCTGAGCGATATTGATATGGTTGAGCGCAAACTCGGGCAGCGCGCGGGCAGGACCGGCCAGGGCGAGGTCAGGAATGATCTGGATGTCATTCGGATCGACCCGGCTGCCTGCAAATCGATTGTCAAGCAGCGCCTTCAACCTCTGATGTACGTAGTCGGCCAGCGTAGGCAAACCGCTGAGATAGTCCTTATGGTCGACAACACTGCGACGCCATTGCTCAAGCAGTTCGAGGTGCAACTGTTGCTCCTCCACCGGTGCCATGCCCAGCCAGGCCGGAAGTGACTGTTGTTGATCGATAGCGTTGGCCAGATGAATAGTGCGCAGCAGATTGGTATCGAAGGCCGTTTTTGTCAGGTAAGCAAGCGCCGAGGTCAATCCGGCCCGACCTTTGAATCGCGCACGAACTTCTTCACAGCGTGCGATGAAGTGTTCAATGCCGGACTGCACGCGGTTATCCAGAACACTGTCTTCAATCAAGCGCAAGGTGCCCAGCGTGTATTGCCGATGGTACTGGCGCTCCTGAGGCAAAAGATTTTCCAGCAATGACAGGCGTCCAATCCGGTCTTCGAGCCGCTGACCCAGTGCCAACCGGGCAGCGCGAATGCTCTCGAAGGCTTCCAGGCCCAGTGCCGGAGTCCAGACCATCACTCTGCCCGAGTGCAAGTCGTCGAGGCCGCCGCGTTCGGTCAGCAAGAAGCAGTGGGCCAGCGACAAAGGCGCTTTCGCCTCAGGGGTTTTCAGCGTGAGTGACCAGGCATCGGGTCGAAAGCCGTTGAGTGAGTGCCGATTGTCGCGTCTGGTGTGATCGGGATTGATCACGGTGTCGACGATCATCTGCTCGGCAGATTTCAACGAGCCACTGAGCACTCGCAATGCCGCTTCTGCGGTCACGCCGAGAAAGAGTGAGTGGGCCAACCGTGATTTCATGTTTTCCAGATAGTGGCGTTGCTCTTCGACGTGAGTAACAGGCTGAACTTTGAAGGAACTGGCGATCAAGGGCTCGATGTCCTGGCAGGTTTTCGCCACGGCGGCGGCTTTCTGCGCGCGAACCTGCGATGGCTGTTGAACACCGGTCAGCACCGGCCGCGTAGACCAGCGTGCCGCGGTTTCCATTTCCAGCAATCGCTGATGAAGCATGGCGCGGATATCCAGGGCTTTGTCGAACAGGGCATGGATATCCACGCTGCCATCGCTGTGACGGGACACCTGCAAAGCGTATTCGATGTTCTGCCGCTGCTTGGTGATAATGGCCTCGAACAACACATTGAAGATCTCGCCGCCGACGCTTTCTCCAGTGACATGAGGCCGGTCAAAGCCGATAAAGCGTTGGCGTTCTTCAAGGTTCAACAACCCGTACAGTTCGTCCTCGTGCCCGGCCGCATGGAACTTGCTCAATACGGTGTCCTTCAGATCCTGGTAATCCTTGAGTACCTGCAGACCCATGGTCGGCGTGTACAGGAAGGCGTTGGCGTGACTGATCATCAATGAACCTGCAAGCTCGACATAGTTGGGTTCGTACTCCCACAGACGCACGTTTTCGATGGTCGGGCGCCGGGTCGGATAGGCTGCCGGACGAATCATCTGATGCAGGGTGGCAAACTGGCTGGCGTCGATGATGTTGGTTTCGCGCTTGATCATCAGTTCGGCACGGGCCTGTTCCTCAAGCGCCTCACCAAAGAATTTGCGCCTTGGCGCCCCCGTGGCAGAAGGCGCGTCCCAATAGCGCTCCATCTCGCGAAACAGCAGGACCCGCAATTTGTTTGCGGCCTGTTTGACGGCATCTTCCCAAACGCCCTGATCGTTATCGAACGGAGCACGCTGGGAATTGGCAAATTCATGCAGCTGGCCCGCTGGCCAATCCTGGTTGCGGTAATACATCAGCACCGCTTCACTCAGGCTTACTGAATCGTGCCAGTGTCTGGCCGACCTGGCCGCCGCCACGGGGGCGCTGCCGTCAACGGGCGCATGGGTGTAGAAGTTGACGCGAGTCAGCGCCTGATTGATGTTGGGTAAACGGACGCGCAACAGATCATCGAGGATTTTTTCCACCAGGGGTGTGAGCGCCGGCAGCCGCTTCAACTCATCAAGCATGGCCACGGCGTTTACTTGCTGGGCCGCGAGAATGTGGTTTTTCTGGCTTTCGAAGATGTCGCCTCTGATCGTTTCATACGTCAGCGTGCGGTGCGTCTGCTCGCTGACTTTGCGGCGTTGAGCGAGCGAAAGAAACGCCAGCAGCGGGTCCTCTTCCTCGGCCACCTGCAGGCGTTTCTCAAGCAGTGTCTTCAGGATCGCAAGGCTTTCGTATTTTTTGATGCCGTCGTACGGCGTGTACAGGATCGCACCTTTGTCGTCTGGGGGTTCGCTGAGGATAAAACTGCCGGCCAGCGGTATGGGCTTTGCCGCGCCGACTTCGATGTAAATGCTTTGCGCGAGCATCGGTGGGGATTGTTGATTGCGTAGCGCGTGAGTGCTCAGCTTTACATGAGCCAGCCAGTCGAAGTCCTTGCTGTTGAGGCTGTGGGTTTTGCCCAGTTCTTTCCAGAGACCGGGGAAGTTCAGGGTTTCGGGGAACAGGAGCGGGGCAGCGGGCTCAGGCATTTTCGAGTCTCGGTAATAGCGCGATGGGCGCCAGAAATGAGGCTCAAGGCTAGGCGCAAGGGACGGCGCTCAGGTGGTAGATAGTTATCGCTCGCAGTTTTTTGCAGTCGGCCAAGGGTTGACAGAGAGCAGGGGGGGCGTGGTTAATCGCTGGGCAATTTGTTCGTACGCTGGTGTTCCCTCCAATAATTACTCTGGAGCTTCAGATGTCTGCGCCACACGATCATGTCTCTGCCGCCGCTTCGTCGGTGTTATCACTTGAAGCATTGACGCAACTGCTTGAAACGATTTTTTTGCGCCACGGCACCTCTGTCGAGGTCGCTCGGGTGTTGGCCGCCAACTGCGCCGGAGCTGAGCGAGATGGCGCGCACAGTCACGGAGTGTTCCGTATCCCCGGTTACGTCTCGACTCTGAAAAGTGGTTGGGTCAACGGCCACGCCGTGCCGCAAGTCGAAGATGTCGCCAGTGGATTTGTGCGGGTGGACGCCGGCAACGGGTTTGCTCAGCCTGCACTGGCGGCTGCACGGTCGTTGCTGGTGGAAAAGGCCCGTGACGCCGGGATCGCCGTCTTGGCGATTCGCAACTCCCATCATTTCGCCGCGCTGTGGCCGGATGTCGAGCCGTTTGCCGATGAGGGGCTGGTGGCGCTCAGCGTGGTCAACAGCATGACCTGCGTGGTGCCACACGGCGCCGACCGGCCATTGTTCGGCACCAATCCGATTGCCTTTGCTGCGCCGCGGGCCGGTGCCGCGCCGATTGTCTTCGATTTGGCCACCAGCGCCATTGCCCATGGCGATGTGCAGATCGCCGCGCGCAAGGGCGAACGGCTAGCGGCCGGAATGGGCGTAGACAGCCTTGGGCAGCCGACCCAGGATCCGCAAGCGATTCTCGAAGGCGGTGCGTTGTTGCCGTTCGGTGGCCATAAAGGTTCGGCGTTGTCGATGATGGTCGAGTTGTTGGCGGCAGCGCTGACGGGGGGCAATTTTTCATTCGAGTTCGACTGGTCCAATCATCCCGGGGCGAAAACGCCATGGACCGGGCAGTTGTTGATCGTCATCGACCCGAGCAAGGCTGCCGGGCAGAGTTTTGCCGAACGCAGTGGCGAACTGGTGCGGCAGATGCACGGCGTTGGGCTCAAGCGGTTGCCGGGCGATCGTCGGCATTGGCAGCGCAGCAAATCGTTGGCTGAGGGTATTGTGCTGGATGCGCAGACGTTGGCGCAGTTGCGTGAGTTGGCGGGGGAGATCGAAAGGCCCTCACCCTAACCCTCTCCCGGAGGGAGAGGGGACTGACCGAGGTGAATGGGAGATGTGCGCCGACGTGAGAGATCGAGCTGAACTCGGGTTTTGAAGGCCCAGAACTGGTTCAAAACCGGCAAAAAAATGCAGGCATAAAAAAGGCGAACCCCGCGGGTTCGCCTTTTTTGTGTGCGTTTGACTCAGCGACGGCCGAGCAGCAAACCGACCACCAGACCGAAACCGGCGGAGATCGCCACGGTCTGCCATGGATGACCGCCGATGTAGCTTTCGGTGGCATCGACCGCCGGTTTGGTGCGATCACGTACGCTCGAGACCGAGTCCAGCGCCTGCTGCAGTTTCAGGGCGATTTGTCCGCGCAGCGTTTCCGCTTCTTCGCCGACCAGTGAGGCGCTGCTCTTGAGCAGTTTGTCCGACTCTTGAATCAGAGCCTGAAGTTCGCTGAAGGCCTGATCCTTGATTTGATCTTCGGCGGCTTGCACGGCGGATTTGCGGGCCATTGGGTGACTCCTTGCAGTTGAATGGACAGTGATCAATGGAGTGTGGCGCTGAGTAAAAAGTTGCACTGAATTTAGGTCAGAAACAAAAACCTGCGCGGGAGATTTCCGTCGAGCGTGTAAGATGTCGCCATTTTACGCAGCAGGATAATTCCCCATGAGTTTCAATCTGGCCGACAAATCCCTCGCAGAGCGCGCTGCGCTGGAAGACGAGAAATCCCGTCTGTTCGAACTCTGGCAGAACAATCTGGGCAAAGCCAAAGGCGAAGCCGCGCGTTTGTTCGGTGAGCGCGGCAAGCGCAAAGGCAAATGGGCCGAGTGGGTCCGCGCCGAACTGGACGGCATGTCGCCGCCGGAGTTCGCCAACATGGTGCGCAGTGAAGTCAATCGCCTGATGGCCGCCAACAAGTAACACCTCAGGTGAACGTCGCGGCGATCGCCTCGCGCACTTTGACCACCACCGGATCGATCTGCGTGCTGGTGCGCCAGCCCAGTTCGATCGGGTAACGCGGCAGCTGCAGCGGGCAGGGCAACAGTGCCAGGCCACTGAGCGCGGCGATACTTTCGGCAGCATGCGTCGGAATTGTCGCCACCGCGCGACTGCCCTTGAGCAGGTACGGCAGCGCGGCGAAATGCGTGGTCGACGCGCACACCCGGCGACTCAGGCCCAACGCCGCCAAGCCCTCATCGGTGATCCCGATAAAACCGCCGGACGACACCAGAATGTGCTCGCGGGCGACGAACTCCTCAAGATCGATCTGCTGCTGGCCGGGCGCCAGGCTCGCCGGATCGACCAGACACGCATAGCCACCTTCGCCCAACACCTGACGACTGAGCAACCGTTCGGCAAAACCACCGGCGGTGATCGCCAGGTCGATGCTGCGATCCGTCAAGGCGCGAGCGACGATCTGGCTGTGGGTCTGGCGAAAGATCAGGCGCAACTTCGGTGCGCTGCGAGCGATTTCCCCGATCAGCCGGCGACCGTAGGCAATCTCGAAGTCGTCCGACAGCCCCACGGTGACCGAACGGCCATCGTATTGATTGGCTGCCGGGTCGACCATTGCCAGGCTTTGCCGACACTTGTTCAGCGCTTCACTGACCACCGGTTTCAATTGATTGGCCTTGAGTGTCGGTGCCAACCCGCGCCCGGTACGCACGAACAATTGATCGCCATAGACATCGCGCAACCGACGCAGCGCCGCACTGACCGCCGATTGCGTTACGCCCAGACGCAGCGCTGCGCGGCTGGCGCTGGATTCTTCATGCAGGGCTTCGAAGACTTTCAGCAGGTTGAGGTCGATGGTGGCGATATTCATTTGGCTCATATCATTCAGCAGCAAATGGGGCTTTATTCATGATCGCGTGGCGCCGCAGAATCAGCAACATCCGAACCTGATGGAATCACCGCAATGGCCAAATCTATTGTTGCTGCGCTGCAAATCGGCGCTTTGCCCGAAGGCAAAGACGCCACCCTTGAACAGATTCTGAGTTGGGAAGGCGCGATCATCGAATCCGGCGCGGCGCTGGTGGTGATGCCCGAAGCACTGCTGGGCGGTTATCCGAAAGGCGAGGGTTTCGGTACGCAACTGGGTTATCGCCTGCCAGAAGGGCGCGAAGCCTATGCCCGATACTTCGCCAACGCGATCGATGTGCCGGGCGCCGAAACACAAGCGCTGGCGGCAATGTCGGCGCGAACCGGGGCAAACCTGGTAATCGGTGTGATCGAACGCGGAGGCAGCACGTTGTATTGCACGGCGCTGTATTTCGACCCGCAGGGCGGGCTTGTCGGCAAACACCGTAAACTGATGCCGACCGGCACCGAACGGCTGATCTGGGGCAAGGGCGACGGATCGACCTTGCCGGTGTTTGACACCCAGGTCGGCAAGCTCGGCGCGGTGGTGTGCTGGGAAAACATGATGCCGCTGCTGCGCACGGCGATGTACGCCAAGGGCATTGAAGTCTGGTGCGCGCCGACCGTCGATGAGCGCGAGATGTGGCAGGTCAGCATGCGTCATATCGCCCATGAGGGCCGTTGCTTTGTGGTCAGTGCGTGTCAGGTGCAGGCTTCGCCTCAGGCGTTGGGCGTTGAAGTCGCCAATTGGCCGGCGGATCGGCCGTTGATTGCCGGTGGCAGCGTGATTGTCGGGCCGATGGGCGATGTGCTGGCGGGGCCGTTGCGCGGGGAGGCGGGGTTGCTCACGGCTGAGATCGACACCGATGAGCTGGTGCGGGCGCGCTATGACTACGACGTGGTCGGCCACTATGCGCGGCCGGATGTGTTTGAGTTAAGTGTGGATGAGCGGGCCAAACCGGGTGTGCGCTTCAACACATAGGGTACTGCCTGACACCGAACCCTGTAGGAGTGAGCCTGCTCGCGATAGCGGTCTGCCAGACACCATAATCGTTAACTGACAGATTGCTATCTCGAGCAGGCTCACTCCTACAATGGATCGGTGGTGTGTCTGGAAATCAGTGGCGCTTCAGCCACTCTTCGCGGGTGATCTCCCAAATCTCCCGTGGAAAACGCCCACCGACAAAATCATCTTCATCGCTACGAATCAAGCGCATCCCCGCACGCTCCGAAAGCCTGCGCGAGCCAATGTTCGGCGCCGCTTTCGGCACGCGCATCAACGGGCGTTGCAGAACGTTGAACCAGTAATCGGTCACCACTGCGCAGGCTTCAGTCATCAATCCCTGACCTTGCCACGCCGGCGCCAGCCAGAATCCACGGTGGTTATCCGTCTGATCCATCAGGCTGATCTTGCCGATCAATTGCTCCGGTGCCGATTTCAGGCGAATCGTCCAGTGCCATTCCTTGCCCGCCGCGACCGCCGGCAAGGCAATGTCGCGCAGATAGGTTAGGGCGCCATCGTCCGGGTACGGCCATGGCACGGCCGCGTTCAGATAGCGCACCACGTCCCAATGCGGAAATTCGCGTTGCACGGCTTCGGCGTCGGCCAGTTGCAATGGGCGCAGGATCAGTCGTTCGGTGTACAGCGTCGGTGTGTCTTCCATAAACCTGCAGCCTCCATGAATGTCTTTAAGGGACGAAGCAGGCTAACGCATTTTTACCAGGTCGCGGCACTGGCCTTGGGCAAACTGAGCTTGCCGCTGTCGACGAAACGCATGGTGCCGAACAAGCCACCGGCAAGTTTGCCGCGCAGCACGTAAGGCAGGTTGTCGAGGGTTTGCGTCTGACTCAGGCCCAGCGTCTGACGCAGGACCGAGAACGCCGAGATGCTCACGGGGACCGTGACGATGCTTTCGGAAAAGCGTGGGATCGAGCCGCTTTGATCGCTGACACCGGAGGCCAGTGAATGGCCGTTGACCTCAAGATCCAAAGCGATGCCGTTGTAGTCGATGGCCGTCTCATTGGGGTTCTGTACGCGTAACTTGATGGCGAAACGTACTTCCAGATCCTGGCTCGGCAATGGTTCGAGGCCGACCACGTTGATGTTCACCGGGTCTCGGTTGGGGAACAGCGCACAAGCGCTGAGGGACAGCAGCAGTAACGACAGAATGACGGCTTGGACGCGGCGCATAAACGGTCTCTCAAAAAAAGGGCTGAACCGTTGCTGGCTCAGCCCTTTCTGTTAAAGGCCAGACGTCAGCGGTTCAACTGTGCGACAGCCGCCGCTGGGGCAGGTTCACCTTTGGCCGGCATGTCCGGGTTTTCCATGACCTGAAGAATAGAAGCTTCCGGGTCGAAATCGTCTTCCTCCAGCTCGATGAATTCTTCGGGCAGGAAGATGTTCAGCACGATAGCGCACAACGCGCCGACGGTGATCGGCGATTCGAAGATGTTGCGCAGCGCTTGCGGCAGTTCGCGCAGGACTTCCGGCACCGCCGCGATGCCCAGGCCCATGCCCAGCGAAATCGCCACGATCAGCATATTGCGCCGATGCAGGCCGGCCTCGGCGAGGATCTTGATCCCGGCCACCGCGACGGTGCCGAACATCACCAGTTCAGCGCCGCCAAGCACCGGTTTCGGCATCAGTTGCAGCACCGCGCCAATCATCGGGAACAGCCCCAGCAGCACCAGCAAACCGGCAATGAAGAAAGCCACGTAACGGCTGGCCACGCCGGTCAGCTGAATCACGCCGTTGTTCTGCGCGAAGGTCACCATCGGCATGCTGTTGAACACCGCAGCCATGGCCGAGTTGAGGCCGTCGGCGAGCAGGCCGGATTTGATCCGGCGGATGTACAGCGGGCCTTTGACCGGTTGCCGGGAGATCATCGAGTTGGCGGTCAGATCACCCGCAGCCTCCAGCGGCGACACGAGGAAAATCACCGCGACCGGCACGAACGCCACCCAGTCGAAGTTGAAGCCGTACTTGAACGGCACCGGCACGCTGACCAGCGGCACTTCAGGCATGGAGGCGAAATCCACCGTGCCCATCAGCCACGCGACCACGTAACCGAGGGTCAGGCCGATAACGATCGCGCCCAAGCGCAGAAACGGCACGTCGACACGGTTCAGCACAACGATGGTGCCGATCACCAACGCTGCGAGGAAGATGTGGCTGGCTGCACCCAGATCAGGCGCGCCGAAACCGCCGGCGATGTCAGTCATCGCCACTTTGATCAGCGACAGGCCCATCAGGGTGATGATGGTGCCGGTGACCACCGGGGTGATCAGCATGCGCAGCTTGCCGATGAACTGGCTCAGCACCACCTCGATGAAGGCTGCGAAAAAGCACACGCCAAAGATCGTCGAGAGGATTTCATCGGTGCCGCCACCGCGCGCCTTGACCATGAACCCGGCACTGAGAATCACGCTGATAAAGGAAAAACTGGTGCCTTGCAGGCACAACAATCCCGAACCGACCGGGCCAAAGCGCTTGGCCTGAACGAACGTGCCGAGCCCGGAGACGAACAGCGCCATGCTGATCAGGTAGGGGATTTCGCTTTGCAGACCGAGGGCGCCGCCCATGATCAACGTGGGAGTAATGATGCCGACGAAACTGGCCAACACATGTTGCAGCGCGGCAAATACGGTGGCAGTCAGGTGCGGGCGGTCGTTGAGGCCGTAGATCAGGTCGTTGTTGCGCGGGGCTTTTTCAGAGGCGGTCATGATGATTTACGCGCCGCGAGGCGGGGCCGGGTCAGAAAATGGAGGCGCAGGATGCCGGAAGAGGGCGGCGAGGGCAACGAGCAATAACTGCCTGAAAGGTCAGGTTTTATTGGCCGCTATCGGCAAAAGCCTTGTAGGAGCTGTCGAGTGAAACGAGGCTGCGATCTTTTGATCTTGAAAAGCAGAATCAAAAGATCGCAGCCTGCGGCAGCTCCTACAGGGAGTTGAAGGCACCTGGTAAATCCCTATGGGAGCGAGCCGGGTCAGGCCACCGGGATGATCGGCAGGTCCAACGTCTGCGGGCCGGTAAAGCGAGGTGTGGCACTGGCAATCGTCTCGTGCGGAACACCGGCCGGCACGCTGCTGCTGTCTTCCAGCCGAGCCATTTGCTGTTCGCTCAGTTGCACCTCGAGTGCGCCGAGTGTGGCGTCGAGTTGTTCGCGGGTGCGCGAGCCGAGGATCGGAATCAGCGCGGTCGTCGAGCGCCGGGCTTTTTCGCGAAGCCAAGCGATGGCGACGTGAGTTGGGCTGGCGTCGATTTCTGCGGCTACGGCCAGCAACGTATCGAGCAGGGCGGTTTCGCGGGCGCTTTTTTCCGCGTGCACGAGCATGCCGAGTTTGCTCGCACGGTTGTTGTCATCGCCACCGCGATACTTGCCAGTGAGGAAACCACCGGCCAGTGGCGACCACAGGGTCGCCGCCAGCCCCAGCGCTTCGGCCATCGGCAGCAATTCGCGCTCGGCAGTGCGCTCGGCGAGGCTGTACTCGACCTGAATCGCTGCAATTGGCGCGAAGCCGCGCAGTTCCGCCAGTACGTCGGCGCGGGAAATGCGCCATGCCGGGAAGTTGGATAGGCCGGCATAGTGAATCTTGCCGGCGCGCACCAGGTCATCAAAACCGCGGAGGATTTCTTCCATGGGGGTCACGCCATCGGTCACGTGCGCCCAGAACAGATCAATGTGATCGGTGTTCAGGCGTTTGAGACTTTCCTCAACCGCGCGAACCATGTTTTTACGGCTGTTGCCGGTGTGGGAAATACCGTCGGCCGGGGTTGTGCCCATGCTGTACTTGGTGGCGATCACCAGCCGATCACGTTCCGGCGCAATGAATTCGCTGAGCATCGACTCCGATTGCCCGCCCTGATAGCCATTGGCGGTATCAATGAAGTTGCCGCCAGCATCGAGAAAACCATCAAAGATCCGCTTGGCTTCGTCACGTTCGGCGCCGTGACCCCAACCGGTGCCAAAATTGCCGGCGCCCAACGCCAGTTCAGAAACACGCAGACCGGTCTTGCGGCCAAAAACCTTGTAATGCATGGCAACGCCCTCGATGGAAATTCGCTTGATATAAAAAATTACGATCGAAATATTGCGCCAATATGATGCCGGTAATATTGGCTGTCAAGACGCTTGCCGCTCAACGGTCAGGCCTGTCATTACAGTCGTTCGGCTCCTGCCATTTTCTGACACTAGCCTCTGCTAAGCTCCGGAATCTTTTCCCTCCAGAGTCTGCACATCGTGTCACGTACCACTCGTCTTTTGACTTTGCTGCAAGTGCTGCGCGGCAAGAAGCGCCCGGTCACGGCGGCGACTCTGGCTGCCGAGCTGGAAGTGTCCGAGCGCACGCTCTATCGCGATATCGCTGAGCTGACCGCGCTCGGCGCGCCGATCCATGGCGAGGCGGGGATCGGTTATGTGCTGCGCAGCGGCCTGTTTCTGCCGCCACTGATGCTCAATGCCGATGAGACCGAAGCCATTGTTCTCGGTTTGCGCTACGTCGATCAGCGCGGTGACGAAGTCCTCGGCAAAGCGGCGGCGGATGCGCTGGCGAAAATTGCCGCTGTGCTCGATCCGCAGGCGCGGGAAGCGCTGCGCAATCCCACGGTGATGCCGGGCCCACCGGGCTATGGTTTTCCGCAAAACGCCGTGCCGTTGAACGTATTCCGCCATGCCATCCGCGACCAGGCCAAACTGCACATCGCGTACGCCGACGCGCAACAGGTGTCCAGTCAGCGACTGATCTGGCCCTTGGCGCTGGGCTTTCTCAATGAGGTGCGGATCATCGTCGCGTGGTGCGAATTGCGCGGCGCCTACCGCACGTTTCGCACCGACCGGATCAGCGCTGCCACCCACCAGGGCGAGGGTTATCCGGGACGGCGCAGCGACCTTTTGCGCACTTGGCGCGAGCAGATGCAACTGGATGAAAGCGGGCGCTTCACTCCTGACAAAAACTGACGCAACACTGTTTTAGGATGCTCGCAGAACCAAACAAAAGGAGCTGCAACCATGTCCCATCCCGTCTCTGCGCTGGCCCCGGCGATCGCTGCGTATATCGATGCGGCCAACGCACGCGATACCTCCAAGGTCGGCAGTTTTTTTGCCGAGGATGCCAACGTGTTCGACGAAGGCCAGCATCAGGTCGGCCCGCAAGCCATCGCACAATGGATGCAAGACACCGGGCAACGCTATCAGCCACGGGTCGAAGTGCTGGACGTGCAGCAGCGCACCGGCAAGGTGCTGGTGCACGGGCTGATTTCCGGAACCTTTCCCGGCAGCCCGGCGCAACTGCGCTACACGTTTCGGTTGAACGATCAGGGGAAAATCGCCCGACTGGATATTTCCCTGTAATCGGCGTGGCATACTGCCGCGCATGAATTTCGACTCCCCCCTCAGCGCCTGGCAACACGCCGTGCAACACAAGGGTTTCATCCAGGATGAAGCCCAGGAACACGCGGTCTGGGCACTGCAAAAATGCCATGAAGCCCTGCACGCCGGTGCCCGTTCGGTCAGCGGCGTTTATCTGTGGGGGCCGGTCGGGCGTGGCAAGACCTGGCTGATGGATCAGTTCTATCAGAGCCTGCGGGTGCCGGCGCGACGTCAACACTTTCATCACTTCATGGGCTGGGTGCATCAGCGCTCGTTCCAGTTGACCGGGATCGCCGATCCGTTGCGCGCGCTGGCCAAGGAGCTGGCGGCCGAGGTGCGGGTGCTGTGCTTCGATGAATTGTTCGTGAACGACATCGGTGACGCGATCATTCTCGGTCGGCTGTTTCAGGTGATGTTCGACGAAGGCGTGGTGATCGTGTGCACGTCCAATCTACCGCCGGACGATCTGTACGCCGATGGCTTCAACCGCGATCGCTTTGTGCCGGCAATTGCCGCGATCAAAGCGCATATGCAGGTGGTGGCAGTGAATGGCGCCGAGGATCATCGTCTGCATCCGGGGGCGGGGTTGCAACGCTACTTTGTGGCCACATCCGGGGTCAGTGCGCTGGACGAAGTTTTTCAGACACTGACCGCCGGGCAAGCGGCCAGCAGCGAACCGGTGTCGGTCGGGCATCGCCGGTTGAACGTGGTGCAGGCCAGTGAAACGGTGGTGTGGTGTCGCTATGCGGATCTGTGCGAGCAACCGTTCGCCGCCATGGATTTCATCGCGCTGTGCGACCGCTACACGGCTATTCTGTTGAGCGAAGTGCCGAATCTGAGCGCACAGAAACGTGAGGGGCGCATCGCGCGCGGCACTGAAGATGGCGCGCAACGGGTCGTGGCCGGTGACCGTGAGTTGCCGCAATTGTCGGTTCACGATGACGGTGTGCGGCGTTTCATCGCGCTGGTCGACGAGTGCTACGACCGCAAGGTGCCGCTGTACATCGAGGCGCAAGTGCCGATGGATGCGCTGTACACCGAGGGTTATCTGGAATTCCCGTTCCGCCGTACCCTCAGTCGCTTGCAGGAGATGCAGCTGCAGCGTTTTGCCGAAGCTTGAGTGAAGAGGGCGCCGACATGAGCCAAGCGTTATCCCATCATCTGCTGACCATGGCTTACCAGAATGCCTGGGCCAATCATCGGCTGGCCAAAGCCTGGACGCAGCTTAGTGCGACGGATCTGGCGGCGCCTCGGGTGAGTTTTTTTCCGAGCATTCGTCTGACTCTCAATCACATCCTCACCTGCGACTGGTTCTACGTCGATGCGCTGGAGCGCGAGCTGCGCGGGGCCGAGCCGCATCCTGACTGTTATGTGTTTTTCAACGCGGACGAACCGTTTACCGAGGGCGCGCAGCTGCGCGAGGAGCAGGCTCACGTTGATCGGCGGCTGATTGCTTATTGCGAGCAACTGCGCGATGCCGATCTGACCAGGATCGTCACCATCGCCCGTGACACGCCGCAGCACGAGAGTCGTTTGCGTATGCTTTCGCACCTGTTTGAACATCAGCTTCATCACCGCGGGCAGGTGCATGCGATGCTCAGCGATACCGTGGTGAAACCGCCGCAACTGGATGAGTTTTTCTGTGTCGGCGAGAGTGGCCTGCGCGCCGGGGATTTCGCCGAACTGGGCTGGACTGAAGAGTTGATCTGGGGCCACTGAAAAAGCCAAAGATCTTGTGCATTTGCGGGTTGCCCGCCCGATCACCCCCGCGCTAAGGTCAGTCAGCCTTTCAGTACGCACTTTGCGCGCCGGGGCTTTTGTGTTTGGGGATGGAAATGGATTCCGCAGAGATTCTTGTGCTTCAAGCCAGCTACAGCAATCCAACGCACGCCGAGGCCATCGGTTTCGTGCTCAATCATTACGCAGAAGACCCGATGGGCGGCGGTCATTCGCTTGACCCTGACCTGTTGCGTCGGCTGCCCGAAGAACTGGCCCGGCGCCCGTATGCGTTCAGCGTGCTGGCCTTTGTCGGTGGTGAACCGGCGGGGCTGGTGAACTGCTTTGAAGGGTTTTCCACGTTTGCCTGCAAACCGTTGGTCAACGTCCACGACGTGGCGGTGGTGGGCAAGTTTCGCGGTCTCGGTCTGAGCCAGAAAATGCTGCAGAAAGTCGAGGAAATTTCTCGTCAGCGCGGTTGCTGCAAGATCACCCTTGAAGTGCTTGAAGGTAACGCCGTGGCGCAGGGTTCCTACCGCAAGTTCGGCTTCGCGCCGGGCATGTTCGACCCGGATCACGGGCGGATGCAGTTCTGGATCAAGAGTTTGCAGGCCTAGAAGCCCCTCACCCTAACCCTCTCCCAGAGGGAGAGGGGACTGACCGAGGTGTTTGGGCAAGGTACGCCGACCTGAGATATTGAGCCGAACTCAGGTTTTGGAAAGCCCACAAATCAGCTCCCTCTCCCTCGGGCGAGGGGACTGGCCGAGGTGTTTGGGCAAGGTACGCCGACCTGAAACATCGAGCCGAACGTAGGTTTTGAAAAGCATGAAAATCGGCTCCCTTTCCCCCTCGCCCCTTTGGGGAGAGGGCTGGGGTGAGGGGGTTGGATCTTGCTGACCCAACCCAATCTGCGAACTCGCGACAGCATAAGGTCGAACACCCCGCTCAATGCCCATAAAAAAAGGCGCCCCAATCAGGGCGCCAAACTGTCTTCTCCCAGGCCAGAGCGGAGCCACGGGAGGTCCATCGGTTGCTCGCTAAATCTCAGTCGCGATAGGACTCGGTCACTTGCGCGGTCTGGTCGGCGGGAACGCGAATTTCTTTCGCGTTGGCGTCGCTCTTCTGCTCGCTCTGGGCGTGCTGAACCGGGAAGTTGTCGTAGTAATAACGCATGCGCTCAGCGCCGCCCTCGGCGAAGACGCTGGCAGGACCCAGGGCAAACAGCCCGGCAAGGATTGCGGTAGTGATTTTCATGGTGCCTCCTACTGAACAAGTGGGAGCTGTTCGTCCATGAAGCAGATCTCGGAAGAGAGTCTGGGTGGCATGAATTAACACGGGGTTAACGCCGGTTCAGTGTAGGTTTTGCAGCATGTTGCGGGGCAATTTCAGACAGACGCGGCGCACATCAAGCACAGGT
Source organism: Pseudomonas sp. SDT291_1_S447 (assembly GCF_054070155.1). Classification (NCBI taxonomy): domain Bacteria; kingdom Pseudomonadati; phylum Pseudomonadota; class Gammaproteobacteria; order Pseudomonadales; family Pseudomonadaceae; genus Pseudomonas; species Pseudomonas sp. SDT291_1_S447. The sequence continues at coordinate 21,672 of NZ_JBSVXS010000015.1, read as the reverse complement.
GCGCCGCACCCGAGAGGCGGGGGTCAGAGCTTCCAGTCGAGACTCAGAGTGACGGTGCGCGGGTCACCCCAGTACACGCCGTTATAGAAGCCGACGTTGTCGTAATACTTCTTGTCGAACAGGTTGTTGACGTTCAGTGACGCCGACAGGTGCCGGTCGAACTCGTAGCGCGACATCAGATTGACCACGGTATAGGCGCTCTGGGCGATTCGCGCTTGTTCGGTGTCGCCGCCAACCGGTCGGCTCGAGGTGCCATACACATCGCTTTGCCAGTTCACCGCGCCACCCACGGTCAACGCCTGCCATTCACCCGGCAGACGGTACGCCGTGGAGACACGCAACAGGTTCATCGGCTGATTGGTATTGGTGCGCTCGCTGTCGCCGTTGACCGAGTGGGTGTAGGTGTAACCGGCGGTCATGTTCCAGCCCTGAAGGATTTCCCCGGACACTTCAGCTTCAAAGCCGTTGACCTTGTTGCCCTTGCCGCCGGATTTGTAGAACTGCTCGCGGGTAACCGGATCCGCCGGTACCGAGTTATCGAGTTCGGCGACGTTATCCTGCTTGCTCCAGAACACCGCCGTGGAGAGGTTCAGGCGCTCCTCGAGCAGACTGCCCTTGATGCCCACTTCATAGTTTTTGCCAACCACCGGGTCGATGTATTTGCGATTCTTGTCGCGGTTGCCCTGGGGTTTGAAGATGTCGGTGTAACTCACGTACGCCGTGTATTCCGGGGTCAGGTCATACAGCAGGCCGGCGTAAGGCGTCCAGACGTCGTTCTGTTTCTGGCTGGTGTAATCGACCTCGGTCAGTTGCCGATTGGCGTCGTAACTGTTGCTGGTACTGGACGCTTGCCAACTGCCATATCGGCTGCCGAGTACGGCGTGCAGATCATCAGTCAGGCTCAGGCGCGTGGCGATGTAGCCGGCTTTCTGCCGGGTATCGTCCTTCGAGCCGGTGAGGTCGGTGACGGTGTCGCTGAACTTGGCGATGTCGCCCATGTATTTCCAGTCGCGGATGGTCCCATAGTCCTTGGGACGCGCACCGGCAATGGTGTACGGGGAGTTCGAGCGGCGCACGGCCTCACCGTAGCCGAACATCATTTCGTGCTCACGGCCCAGCAGCGAGTAGGGGCCGGAGACATTGAAGTCATACGCCTGCATTTTCTGCGTGCCGATCATGTGCGAGGTGTAGGCGATCATGCCGCTGCGGTCCGCTGCGGGAAAACCGGCACCACCGTAATAGACCTTGCCGTCGGTGTTGCTCTCGCGATGGGTGTACGCGGCCTTCAGGCGCCAGCCGCCGGCCAGTTGCTGATCGAGGGTTGCGAATGCGGTTTTGTCTTGCAGCGGCCAGGAACTCCACGACGTCGCCATGTTGGTCGAACGGCCGAGACCGGCCTTGCTGCCATCGGCATTCCAGTAGGGCACGGTGCCCCAGGATGAACCTTGCACATGCTTGTTCTGATAGTCGTAACCGACCGCCAGCACGGTGGAATCGCTCAGATCCGCCTCAAGCACGCTATAACCGACCTCCCGTTGCAGCGCGTATTTGTCCTTGATCGACTGGTTGTCGCGATACGCCAACACCGTGCGCCCACGCAAGCGCCCGTCGAACGCCAGCGGCCCGCCGACGTCGACGTAGCTGTAGTAATTGTCGTAGCTGCCGCCACTGACCCCGGCCAGCGCCTGCCACTGCGCGGTCGGACGCTTGCGCACCATGTTGATCGTCGCCGACGGATCACCCGCACCCGTGGTCAACCCGGTGGCACCACGCACCACCTCGATACGGTCGTAAATGATCGTGTCGGAGTCGGACTTCATGCGATCGAAGGTGTTGAGCATCCCGTCAATCTGGAAGTTGTTGATCGCATAACCACGCGATGAATAGCTGACCCGATCCGAATCCAGATGCTGCACCACCACACCGGTGGTCTGGCGCATGGCCTCGGACAATGTACCGAGCTTGAAATCATCCATCTGCTGGCGCGTGATCACCGACACCGATTGCGGGGTTTCCTTGATCGACAGGTTCAGCCGCGTCGCGGTACTCATCGCACCGGTGGTGTAGGACTCGGTGTTCTCGGTAGTGGTGCCCAGGCCTTGCGCGCTGACGTTGGTCGCGGCCAGCTCCAGCGCCGGATTACCGGGCTGCGGCGATTTTTCAGCTTCGGTTTCAGCCAGCAGATCGGCGCTGAACGCAGCGCCGCACAGGCCTAGGGTGAGGGTCATGGAACGGGTAATGGGCGCGAACATCGCAGCCGACTCCTTGTCTTCGAGGGAAAAATTCCGTTTGTTCAAAGACGAAGGGTGCAGCTGGGATTTAGTATCAAACGAGAAATATTATTATTTGAAAGTGTTTCGGAGGTTTGACTCGACCTCGCTTGAAAAGCAAAAGATCGCAGCCTTCGCCAGCGCCTACATTGATCGATATAGGCGCGCTGGCAAAGGCTGCGATCTTTTGACTTTGCGGGTATCAGACGCGCAAACGAATCTGCCGGCCCAACACATCCATCACATCACAGCCATCACGCAACAACATCGCCGCCGCATGGGCCAGTTGCTGCACATCAGCGCCCTTGGCAGACGAGATATCCAGACTGGCCAGACTTTCCATCATCTGCGTCACCGCCAGAAAGCGACTGGCCGCGCTGCTGTGCAGAACATCTAGCGGGGCTTCAGTCGAGATCAATAAAACCGGAATGTTGTCTTCGTTGTGGGTCATCGAAAGGTGCGCTTTCATACGCCACCTCTGGTCTGAGCGGTGTGCTGACTGGCGATGGAAGCCAGGACCAGTGCGCGGGCGTTGGCGAGCATTTGCTGGCTGGCCCAACGCAGTGAGCTGCTGTGATCCGGGCGAGCGACGCTAGGGGCTTGGTGAGCGAGGACTTCGGCGCAGTTGAGGTAAACGGCCGCGTGTTCGAGGGCGTCGAGGAGCGAGATGTCGGGACGGACGCGGAAAGGGTGATGAGCGACTTGGTCGCAGGGAGTCGAGGTTGTGTTTGCTTGCTTCATAAGTGAGGTATCTCTTTCAGAGTTAAAGAGAGCTGCCACTTGATCGCCGTCAAACGAATGGGTGGCAACTGTGCGCAGGTTGACGGACCGGTCCTCACAAACCCGGCGCATCCGAAGATGCCCCACACACAGTCACCATAGGCAATGAGCGGGCACAAAAGTGCACGAGCAGAGAAAGGCTATGCGCGTAGTAAGGAAGTCCGAGCCGTCAAACCCGATCACGAATGAGTCGTGACAGGCGCGAGGATAGGGAGTGAGAGCAGGTCAGTCAACCGCTGCACTCTGCCGGAGTTTGGCGGGATTCGTTGTAGGGGAAAGGCTACGGGCTTTGACAATCTGTCAGGCTCCTCCTGACAAAAGAGTTCGCAGCCTGCAGCAGTTCCTACAATGAATCGCTTAGGAGTTACTGACGACTGCGATCTTCGATCAGAAATGCAGATAACGTGGTCTGTCCCCGTTTATTACCGTTTATTTCCCCAAGTTGGTCAAACTTTATTGGGGCGCCTCGCAATTACACACATCCCGCGACCATCTGCGCCACTTCCTATCTCTCTAACGAAAGCATCATAGAATTTTACGATCCAGGTCCAAGCGCTGCTTTTAATCAGGTAATAAGAATGTGAGTTTCGGTCGAAATATTTGAGGTTGATCATGTCGAGCCAACTTTGACCTGGAAGAAAATGAATCAGCTCTATATATGCCCCTCCCACAGAGGAGATCCAAGCCTCATATTCGGCTCGCTCTCCTACTGGGTTTGAAGGTGTATAAGTTTTGAAGGTTCTATCACTTAATAACAGTATGGCTACATTACTGCAGGTCACTGTATAGCTTGCCTCTTGATTATTAGCGTCAATGACAGTGATCAGCACTGTTCCATTGCCCGTGCTCTGTACGGTACCTGTGTTGTCCACGATGGCTATATCTTCATCAGCAGATAAATACTTGTAAGGTTCAGCACCGCTGCTTGGTGTTCGTGTATGGGACGTCCCAGGAAGAACTCTGCCAGTCCGGAGCCACGTGGAATTCTCTTCTTCATGCAGGACGATATTTGGCCCGGACAGGTTGACCGGAGTGGGATCCACAATCAGGTCGGGGGCGGCGGTGACGGTCAATGTTCTGGCGGCAGACACGGCACCGGAACCGTACAACGCCTTGGCGGTAAAGCTGTGTGCAGCCACAGCCAGGGCACTGACGAGCAACGTCCAGACACCGGTTGTGGGATCTGCAGTTGCCGGACCTTTGGAAACAGCGCCGTCAAAGATTTCGACTTTCTGGCCTTTGGCCGCGACACCGCTCAGGGTTGCGGCAGTTTCCTCCGTTTCCCCGCCATGAGGGATTTCAACACCGCTGGGAGAGCCTATCACCGCATCGATAGTTGGAGCAGTTGCCTGGCCAACTCCCAACGTCAACTCCTGCGAATGCCCCAGCGTTTCTCCCCCCCGCTGAATACTGTAATCCGCCACCACCGTGCCGTTAAGATTGGCAGTCACGAATGCCTTGCCCACCGTGAACTTCACCGGTTTACCCACCGTGGCCGGGATCATGTCCAGATAGTCGCTGGTGCTGCCGCCGCTGGCCGAGCCGCGCCAGCGGTAGGTCACGCGGTCCTTGTCCTGGGTGCCGAGGAAGGGCACGACCAGTGTTGCGCCGGTCGGCGGCACGTTTTCCGGATTCAGCACGTCGTTATCGTCTGCTTCTTCGACTTCCGGGCGATCAAATATTGGCTTCGCGACGCCCACCTGCATCATGAACGGCAGCGATTCGCGCACGCTCAGCAGCAGGTTGTCTCTGTTGGTGACGACGTAGTAGACCTTGACGCTCAGGCCATCGAAACGCTGGATATCGCTCTGGGCAACGGCGCGCAAGACGGGATCGCCATCCGCTACGTTGCCGACCTGGCGCGGGTCCTCGTAGTAAACAGGGTCGCCGCTGGGCGCCTTTGCCTCCCAGATCACATTCAGCAGATCACTGCCTTTGCGACCGACGTACCACGGAACACTCACCGTCGCCCACTTAGTGTCGACTGGCAACGTCCCGCCCGGTGCCTCGACGACGCCAGGTGCGAGCAATCGGCTGATATCGCCCACGACGCTGACGCTGGCGTTTTTCGAGGGGCGGTCGGTCTCACCCTCGCGGCGCCGAACAAAGCCCACCGACGCACTGCCCTTGGCGATGGCACGTACGGCTTCGTTGGGGATGATGAAGTCGAGCTGAAAGGGCACGAATTCCACCGTCATCGATAACGGGCCGACGATGATTTGCGGGCCTTGCGCGGGGGTGCCGGTCCAGGTCAGGAGCACTTCATCCTTCACGGCGAAGTCTTTGGCAGTGGTGTATACGCGAACGGTGACGTCGTCGTCACCCAGCGTGTCGAGGTCCACACGATCGGTGGGCTGGCCTTTGACCAGCACCAGCGGTGCGTCCAGGCGGTCACCGTTCATGTCCACCAGCACCCGCTGTAGGGCCGACCACGGGGCGCGCTCGTCCGGGTAGTTGCCGCAGCGGTCGACCACCTGAAACGCCACCGCCACCGCGGAGCCATCGCCGGCGGCCTTGATCAGGTCGTAATCGAAAGTGATGTCGATCGGGTTTTTCAGCGGATCCGCCGCCTGTTCCGGGCTGACGAGATGCATCACTTGCTGGCTGCCCCAGCGGGCGTGGATGCGGTCGTAGCGGGTCAGGTTGCGGTAGGGAACGATGCGCATCGTCACCACGCCGTTTTGCGGAAAATCCTGGTCGACCTCGTAGCGGTCGAGGGAAAAGTTGAGGTCGGAGTGGCCGTCATCACCGGGGATGTCGTCGTACTCGCCGGGGCGGGTGAGTTTGACCAGCAGTTTCAAGCGGGGCCTGGATTCTTCGCCGGGGTAGTTCTTGCCGGAAATCTTGTAGTAAACGTTGGTGGCATCACCGTCGAGCACAAAATCCTTGGCCAGGGTGAAGATCACATCCCGATTGAGTTCGGACTCGTATTGAATGGTCTTGCTCCACACTGCCTGCGTAGAGTTGTTCCAAAAAACATCGACCCGGTCGCCGATGCTCATGGAGAGCCAGGCAGGCACAGTGCCTTGCAAACCGTTTTCCACGCCACGAATGGGGATGCCGCCATCGTAGTCTTCCGTTGGGGCGAGTGGGTTCAGGGCAGGGAAGTAGAGGGACTTCAGCGCATCCGGTGTTGGGTTGGACATGGGGGCGTGCTCCGTTCGGTGAGGTAACGGAGTGATTGAAAGCGCATTGGCGGGATTTCGCACCTGTCAGATCTGACAGGTAAGGGCCGAAATCCGACGTGCGGTTGGCGTTTGCAGAACGGATCATTCACCGAACGATCCGGATTTCTGAAGTAAAAAAAAGCTCTGCATCTTTCGATACAGAGCTTTTCAATGGATCAGGCAAAGCGCTCTGCGGTTGCCATCACCTCGGTAGATCCACAGCGGCTTTACTTTTGTGCGACATCCGCCGGCGCGGTGTCGGGTTTCTTCGGCTTCATCAAACTGAAGTCGATCAACGCACGCTGGTCGGTCTGGTACGGATCGCCGATCAGCAGTGGCCGTACCTCGTCACGACTTGATCCGTCGCCGTATCACCGTTAGCTGGGTGAGAGTGGTTCGGTTGATCAATCAATGAGCACGATTTCAATATCGTCGATTCGATAGTCGTTGCCGTTAGTCGTCGAGACATGACTGTAAACGTCCACCGTGATGTCGGTGGTTGTAGGGATAAAATTGCCTGATAGGGTTATCCACTGGGATGAGGAACTGATTTCGGTAGGGCCAGCGATGATCGTACCAGCGGCTCGGATCGATAATGATGGCGCCGTGTATTTACTGTTCGACCGGATAGCTTTGATAGAAAAACGGTATTGGTAGCGCGGCTGCACATTGGAGAATGTCTTTTGGATGATTATCCCGTCGGATTGATCTGTGCTGGTGATGTTTTCTAATACCCAATTGCCGTCATATGTTTTGAATCTCAGATCAGTTGGATGCACATTCGGTCCGGCGACCCAGCCGTTCCAGTTTCCACCAGTAAAACTAGTGAAGTCTCTTTTCAGGCCTGAGGCGACAGAAAAACTGCGCACCTCCGACACCGGTTGTTCACTGTAGAGAGCTTTGGCTTTGATAGGGTGCGCGCCTTTACTCAGTCCGCTGATTACCCTGCTCCATTCGCCATTGGCGTCGACTGGTACAACCGGTGTCAACGCCGTGTCGTTGTCGTAAAGCTGTACGGTCTGGTCAGGGCTGGCATCGCCTGTGACGGTGACGCTGGTTTCGAGGGTGGTGCCATTCGGGGCAACGATGCCATTGGCGTCGGTGATGTTGGCGATGGTAGGCGCTACGGTTTGCGTCACGGCGACACTGAACTCCAGCGTATCCGAATAACTCGTCCCGCCTGCCGCGCGCTCGATCTGGTAATACGCCTTCACTGTCCCGCCTTCATTGCCCTTGATCAGTTCGGCCTTGATGGTGAACGGCACAGGCTTGCCGGCGGTGATGGCGCTCAGTTTGACCCAGTCGTTGTTTACGCCAGTGATCGATCCTTCCCAGAAACGGGTGACGATGTCGTCCTTGAGCGTCTTGAGGTAGTTCACGGTCAGCGTGGTGCTGCTGGTATCGGCTGGCAGCACGCCGTCGACCACTCCGTCCACTGTCGGCTCCGGCAACTCTTTGCGTGCTTCGCCGATTTGCAGGATATCGGCGTGTTTCGACTCGCGGATGGCGCGGGTCTGCTGGAACCGATCCATCTGGTTGAACACCGAATCTTCAATGAGCAACTGGTAATACAGCTCCAGTTTTCCGCCAATGATCGGTGTCAGGTGCTTCTTGTCGACGATAATCAGCAGCGGCTCCTTGGCGTCGTAATCGCCTTGGGTAATCAGCCGCGGCGGCAGGGTAGGCAGGTAGGCTTCCAGGTCAGGGCGGGTGCCGAGCCAGAACAGGTTGATGACCTGACCGGCGGCGAACGAGGCGTCGAACGGAACTTCGATGCGCACTTGTGGCAGTAGCGGATCCAGTGCACCTTGCTTCGCGTCCAGTGCCACGGGCGCCTCCAGCCGCTGCACCTCGCCGATGACGCTGATGAACTGGGTTTTGGCCGGTAGATCAGCAGAGCCGTCGGCCTTTTCCAGGCGATAGGACAGGGCGATCTGGCTTTTTGCCAATTGGCGCAGGATGCGATTGTCGATTTTGGTTTCATGGGTGGTAGGCACGCTGACCAAGGGGTCACCCGGCACTTCAATATCAACCGGCGGGCCTTCTTGTGGTGTTCCCCTGATTTTCAGGATGGGGATATCGCCGACCTTGAACGAGGCGCCTGACACCCAGACCTGCGCTGTGCCGTCGGCGTCGCCCAGTTTGTCGACGTCCAGCACATTGTTCTGCGCCTCCTTGAGCAATGGCGCGACCAAGCGCGTTTTGTCCACCGCCACCAACACCCGTTGCTCGACACTCCAGTCCGAGGATCGATTGTCGACCAGATCGTAAACCTCGAAAACTACAGCCAGACCCGAGTCGTCGGAGTCGCCGGCATTGCGGATGGTGGCTGCGTCGATTTTCACGATGATTGACTCCGTGCCATCAGCTTGCGCCTGAGTCAACGGGGCGCTGAGTACAAACACGCCGCCCCAGCTAACCCGGATCACATCGCCGGCCGCGGCGAACGGGTAGGGTGGCTTGTCATCGGGTTTGCCGATTGTGATTGGCACGCCGCTGGCGACGTTATCCTCGTCGATACCCCCCTTGAGAATCTCCTCAGGGATGGTCATGACCAGATTCGGATGCCCCGGCTCTTCGCTATGGTCCTCGCCACCAGGGCGGGTGAGCTTGACCAGCACCTGCGTCTCTAGCGAATCCTCGGCCACTCCGCCCAGCCGGGTAACGCTGTAGGACAAGGTGTATGTGTCCTCGGTGATATGCCGTGCCTCCACGAACATTTGCAGCTCGGTGTTGACCTCGCCGCTATTGACGATTTCGCGCAATATTTCCTGGGTCTTGTTCTTGTAGATCACCAGCCTGTCGTGGGGATTCATGGGCGCCCAAGGGCCGGCCTGGCACAACAGACCCTGACGCGGAAAATTGTCCAGCGCCGCGGCGCGGTTGATGCCCCAGACCTTGGGCGTTTCGGACACTGGCCCGGTACGGCCGGGGATCTTGAGTTCATTGAGGATCAGTGGGTCGTTTTCAGGCTGGTTTTTAGCGGACATGGGAGGGAACTCCGTGGCGGAAATTGACGGAGTAATTGAACGGCTAAAAGCCAGGTTGCGCACCTGTCAGATCTGACAGGTGCGGATTGAAATCCGACGTGCGGTAGGGTATTCGAGCCAATGATCACCCTTCTCAAACCCTTATGTTTCCGGAGCCTTTAACAAAAAAGCCCTGCATCTTTCGATACAGAGCTTTTCAAGGGATCAGGCAGAGATCAATTCAGTTGCACTCATACCTGCACATCCCAACGCGACTTTACTGCTCCACCGCATCCGCGACGGTTGGTGTCGGTTTCTTCGGCTTCATCAAACTGAAGTCGATCAGCGCGCGCTGGTCGGTCTGGTACGGATCGCCGATCAGCAGTGGCCGTACCTTGAAGCTGTCGCTGACGAGGCTCTTGCTGCGGTCGAGTTCATCGAAACTCAAACCGGCGAGGTCGGCCCAGGTGTGGATCAGGTGCGAGCTGCTGTACGGGCGATCGAGGTCGCCGGCGAAGTTCCAGTCGTGGTTGGCCTTCCACTTCGGCGACGCCCAGGCCATGAACGGAATGGTGTACATCGGCGCGGTCGGTTTGTTTTCGTTGCGGCCCAGGGTCTTGTGGCCCACCGAGTCGAACACGTCTTCACCGTGATCCGAAAGGTACAGCAGGAAGCCGTTCGGATCGGATTTGGCGTAATCCTTGATCAGGCTCGACACGACGAAGTCGTTGTACAGCACGGCGTTGTCATAGCTGTTGTAGGTCGGTACCTGGTCGTCACGCACGCCGGGCGGCACGCCGTTGCGGTCCTGGAACTTGTCGAACGTCGGCGGATAGCGGTACTGGTAGCTCATGTGCGTGCCGAGCAAATGCACAACGATCAGTTTGCGCGGTGCCGCATCAGTCAGGGCCTTGTTAAAGGGCTCGATGACGTCGCCATCGTATTGCGCGGCGTTCTGGTTGCGGTTGTTGTTCAGGTATACCTGCTCGTCGGCCTGTTCGGAGAACGTGGTGAGCATGGTGTTGCGCTTGGTCATGGTCTGCTGGTTGGTGATCCAGAAGGTTTTGTAGCCGGCCTGCTTCATCATGCTGACCAGCGACGGCGTGGACAGATACAGATCCGGGTTTTCCTCGTCGGCAAAGGTCAGGACCTGCTGCAGCGCCTCGATGGTGTACGGACGTGGAGTGACGACGTTGTCGAACACCGCCAGTTGATCCTTGAGCTTGTCCAGTTCCGGCGTGGTGTTGCGCTGATAGCCATAAAGACTCATGCGCTGACGGTTGGTCGATTCGCCGATCACCAGCACCAGGGTTTTTGGCTGATCGGCCGAGGCGTCCTTGAGGTTTTTCAGCGGCGGGATTTTGCTCACGTTGTGCAGCATGCCCTGCATGTCGGCGAGGGTTTCCTGGTAACGGTGATAGGCCACGACCATCTGCCATGGCACCGCCGGCTCGATGCGGGTTTCGAATTTCTCGAAGCCTTGGGCGAAGGTGCCCATGCGCATGGTTTGTTTGACCAGCGGATAACCGATCACCGCAATCAGAATGGCCATCGCCGCGACGAATGCGCGGCCACGGGGCATGTACACCGGGCGCAGGCGAGTCCACAGGAAGTAAGCGAACGCGGTGTGCGCGAGGAACGCCGGCACCATCCACCAGGCAAAGTACTGGGTCATGTACTCGCCGGCTTCGGACACGTTCGACTCGAACATGATGAAGATCACGCTCTGGGAGAACTCCTGCTCATAGATGAAGAAGTAACCCAGGCTGGCCATCGAGCAGGCCCACAACACTACGCCGATGATGGCGGCGAGCAGTTTGGTGCGTTTGGGGAACAGCAGCATCGGCGCCAGCCAGATCGCGCTCATGACGAACGCCTGACGGAACCCGGTGAAGCCGGAGGTACCGGTCAGCTGGATCAGCAGTTGGGTGATACCCGAGAAGTACCAGAAGAATACAAACAGCCAGAGAAAACCGGCCCAATCGAAACCTGTCGCAGTCGTTTTGCTGCGTTTGAACAATGCCATTCGGCGCTCCAGCTCACTCGTTACAACCACCGCCGGAACATCCATGAAGCCGACGAACGGAGGCCGTACACGCAGGTACGGCCAGAATGGGGCGGAGTATTACGAAGAGAATGTGAAAGTTTTGTTAAGCGGCGCTTTTGCCGTGGGGCATGCGGCCAGAGGGTAGCGTGTCGGGAACAGCCGCTGCCGTTCCCGAATCAGGCGGGGGATCAGGCGTGGGGATGACGCTGAACGACCGGCAAAGGCTGCGGTTGCGCACCCTGGGTCAACAGGCGCAGTTGCGCCAGCTCCTGCTTCAACTGGTCGCGTTCGTCTTTCAACTGACGCAATTCATCGCGACGAATCGTCACGTACAGGGTTTGTGGCGGCATTGCTGTGTGTACTGTGCCCATTGCTCACCTCGCAAATGGCGTGCATCAACTGTAGGTCGTCCCGGCTTGCGGTACAGATCTACTATCGGCGCCGATTTTGATTTCTTTTGCCTGTGAATGGAACTTTTTTATTTTTCATGGTCGGTGTGTCTTCTGCATGATTCGGGGCGTTATCAGTCTGGATCGGGCACAATGCCCGGAAACTTCATCGCAACGCTCTGGACTAACCTCCATCAGTCGCGTTGGGCTATAACCAATGACACACATTTATTTGTAGTAAGGAGCATCAGCACATGCAACTCGGGATTATTGGACTGGGCCGCATGGGCGGCAATATTGCGCGACGTCTGATGCTCAACGGTCATACCACCGTTGTTTACGACCGCAATACCGCTTTCATCGATAACCTGGTCGCCGAGGGCTCCACTGGCGTCGCCGATTTGCCGGCACTGGTTGCCGGCCTGGCCAAACCGCGTGCGGTCTGGGTCATGCTGCCGGCCGGCGCACCCACCGAAGACACCATCAACACCCTGAGCACTTTGCTCGAAGCCGGCGACACCATCATCGACGGCGGCAACACCAACTATAAGGATGACATTCGCCGGGCCAAGACTTTGGCCGAAAAAGGCCTGCACTACATCGACGTCGGCACCTCCGGCGGCGTCTGGGGCCTGGAGCGCGGCTATTGCATGATGATCGGCGGCGACGCAGAAACCGTGCAGCGCCTCGACCCGCTGTTCGCCGCACTTGCTCCAGGCATGGGTGATATCCCGCGCACCAAGGACCGCAAGTCCGAGGACCAGCGCGCCGAACACGGCTATATCCACGCCGGTCCTGCCGGTGCCGGGCACTTTGTGAAGATGATTCACAACGGCATCGAGTACGGCATGATGGCCGCGTTCGCCGAGGGCTTCGACATCCTCAAGACCAAGTCCAGCGAGCGCCTGCCGGAAGATCAGCGTTTTGATCTGAACGTCGCCGACATCGCTGAAGTGTGGCGTCGTGGCAGCGTGGTGTCGTCGTGGTTGCTCGATCTGACCGCCGACGCGTTGGCCAGCGATCCGAAGCTTGACGGCTTCTCCGGCTCCGTAGCCGACAGTGGCGAAGGTCAATGGACCATCGAAGCGGCCATGGAACAAGCGGTGCCGGTACCGGTGCTGTCGAACTCGCTGTTCTCGCGTTACCGCTCGCGCGGTCAGGGCACGTTTGGCGACAAGATTCTTTCGGCCCAGCGCTTCGGCTTCGGCGGCCACGTGGAGACACCGAAGAAATGACCCATACGATCCGCAGAAAATCCAAGGCAGAACCCGCACCACCGACCACGCTGTTTCTGTTCGGTGCCCACGGCGACCTGGTCAAGCGCTTGCTGATGCCGGCGCTGTATAACCTCAGTCGCGACGGCTTGCTTGACGAAAATCTGCGGATCGTGGGCGTTGACCACAACGCCATTACCGATGAAGCCTTCGCACAGAAGCTCGAAGACTTCATCCGCACCGAAGTGGCGGCGAAGGTCGGCAAGGGCGATCAGATGCTTGATCCGGCCTTGTGGGCCAAGCTCGCCAAAGGTATCAGCTACGTCCAGGGCGACTTCCTGGACGACAGCACTTATTCCGCGCTGGCGGCGAAAATCGCCGACAGCGGCACTGGCAATGCGGTGTTCTACCTGGCCACCGCGCCACGCTTTTTCAGCGAAGTGGTGCGCCGACTGGGCAGCGCCGGTTTGCTTGAAGAAACTCCGGAAGCGTTCAGAAGGGTGGTGATCGAGAAGCCGTTCGGCTCCGATCTGCAAACCGCCGAAGCATTGAACGCCTGTTTGCTCAAGGTGATGTCCGAAAAGCAGATCTATCGGATCGACCATTATCTGGGCAAGGAAACCGTGCAGAACATTCTGGTCAGCCGGTTTTCCAACAGCCTGTTTGAAGCGTTCTGGAACAATCATTACATCGACCACGTGCAGATCACCGCCGCCGAAACCGTCGGCGTCGAAACCCGTGGCAGTTTTTACGAACACACCGGCGCACTGCGTGACATGGTGCCCAATCACCTGTTCCAGTTGCTCGCCATGGTGGCGATGGAACCGCCGGCGGCGTTCGGCGCCGATGCGGTGCGCGGCGAGAAGGCCAAGGTGGTCGGCGCGATCCGCCCGTGGACCACTGAAGAGGCACGGGCCAACTCGGTTCGCGGCCAATACAGCGCCGGCGAAGTCGGTGGCAAACCACTGAACGGTTATCGTCAAGAGCCCAATGTCTCGCCGGACAGCACCACTGAAACCTACGTTGCGCTGAAAGTGATGATCGACAACTGGCGTTGGGTCGGCGTGCCGTTCTATCTGCGCACCGGCAAGCGTATGAGCGTGCGCGACACCGAGATCGTCATCTGCTTCAAACCGGCGCCGTATGCGCAATTCCGCGACACCGAAGTCGATGAATTGCAGCCGACTTACCTGCGCATCCAGATACAGCCCAACGAAGGCATGTGGTTCGACCTGCTGGCCAAGCGGCCGGGACCGGCGTTGAACATGGCCAACATCGAGCTGGGTTTTGCCTACAAAGACTTTTTCGAGATGCAGCCGTCGACCGGTTACGAAACGCTGATCTACGACTGCCTGACCGGTGACCAGACGCTGTTCCAGCGCGCCGACAACATCGAGAACGGCTGGCGCGCCGTGCAACCGTTCCTCGACGCCTGGCAGCAGGACGCGAGCGTGCAGACTTATGCCGCCGGTGAAGACGGCCCGCAGGCCGCCGAAGATCTGCTGACTCGCGATGGTCGCGTCTGGCATGGCCTCGGATGAGTGACTTGCCGAAACAACCTATCCGTTTTCTGCTCAGCGACATGGACGGCACACTGTTGCTGCCGGATCACACGCTGAGTCAACGCACCATTGACGCGGTGCGTTCGCTGCGTGAGGCGGGCGTGTTGTTCAGCCTCGCCACGGGGCGACCACCGAAAGCCATGCTGCAGCAGATCGAAGCCCTGGGCGTTGATCTGCCGACAGCGGCGTTTAACGGTGGAACCATCGTCAATCCGGATGGCAGTTTGTTGGTCGCGCATTACCTGCCGGCGAGCACCGCGCTGATTGCGCTGGCAACGTTTGCCGATCAGCCGGATGTGGAAATCTGGGTGTTCAGCGGCGGTGACTGGCTGCTCAAGGATCCGCACGGGCCGATGGTGCCGCGCGAGCAGCATGGCCTCGGTTATCCGCCGGTGGTGGTCGAAAGCTTCGAGCCGTATCTGCAGCGCATCGACAAGATTGTCGCGACCAGCAACAACACTGAGCTGTTGATCGAGCTTGAGGCGCGCCTGTTGACCAAGGTCAACGGCATGGCACAAGTGTCACGCTCGCAACCGGTGTATCTCGACGTCACGGCGCTGGAGGCCAACAAAGGCACGGCGCTGGCAACTCTGGCCGAACATCTCGGTATTCCATTGGAGCAGACAGCGGCCATCGGCGATGGCGGCAACGACCCGGCGATGTTCCATTGCGCAGGCCTGTCGATTGCCATGGGGCAGGCGGAGGAGGCGGTAAAGCGCCAAGCCGACGTGGTCACCGCGCCGAACACCGAGGATGGCGTGGCCCAGGCGATCGAGAAATACATCCTGCCTCACTGACACCACCCAAGACCAAATGTAGGAGTGAGCCTGCTCGCGATAGCAATGTATCAGTCAGCATTTCCTGGGCTGACACACCGCTATCGCGAGCAGGCTCACTCCTACAGTTTTTACGCGGTGTTTGTTAGAGCCAGTAGCTGACGGCATACCAGCCCAACAGCCCCATCACGAAGGTGTACGGCAACGCCATCCACACCATGCGCCCGTACGACAAACGCACCAGCGGTGCAATCGCCGAAGTCAGCAGGAACAGGAACGCGGCCTGGCCATTCGGCGTCGCGACACTCGGCAAATTCGTACCTGTATTGATCGCGATCGCCAATGTCTCGAAATGCTCACGGCTCATGTGCCCGGCAAGGAACGCCTGTTTCACTTCGGTGATGTAAATCGTCGCGACAAACACATTGTCACTGATCGCCGACAGCAGGCCGTTGGCAATAAACAACATGCCCGGTTGTTGCTCGACCGGCAGGGCGAGCACCCATTGAATCAACGGCGCAAACAGCTGTTGATCGTGAATCACCGCCACCACGGCAAAAAACACCACCAGCAATGCCGTGAACGGCATGGCGTCCTTGAATGCACTGCCCAGACGATGCTCGTCGGTGATGCCGGTAAACGCGGTGATCAACACAATCACCATCAACCCGATCAGGCCGACTTCGGCGATGTGAAAAGCCAGGCAGCCAATCAGGATCAATGCCGCAGCGCCTTGCACCAGCAGTGCTGCGCGTTGGCGCGCCGTGCGTTCAGCATTGTCTTCAGCGGCGTAGTTAGCCAACACGGCGCGAACATTGTCCGGCAGCAGCGTGCCGTAGCCGAACCAGCGCAGCTTTTCCAGCAGCACGCAGGTGACCAGACCTGCCGCCAGCACCGGCAGCGAAACCGGCGCGACTTTCTGGAAGAACTCGCCGAAGTGCCAGCCCATTTCGTGGCCGATCAACAGGTTCTGCGGTTCGCCCACCAGTGTGCACACGCCGCCCAACGCCGTACCGACAGCGCCGTGCATCAACAGACTGCGCAGGAAAGCGCGGAATTGTTCCAGGTCTTCGTGATGCAGTTTCGGCAGGTTCTCGTCGTCAGCAAACTCGCTGTCCTGGCGCGGATCATTGCCGGAAGCGACACGGTGATAAACGGAATAGAAACCTACCGCTGCACTGATGATCACGGCGGTTACCGTCAAGGCATCGAGAAACGCCGACAAAAATGCCGAGAGGAAGCAGAACATCAAGGCCAACGCCGCTTTGGAGCGCACGCCCAACAACAGGCGCGAGAACAGAAATAGCAGCAGGTCTTTCATGAAATAGATGCCCGCCACCATGAACATCAGCAACAGGATCACCGGGAAGTTGTGCACCAGTTCATCGTAAAGTGCTTGCGGGGTGGTCATCTTCAACAGCAAGGCTTCGATCAACAGCAAGCCGCCGGGCATCAGCGGATAACACTTGAGCGCCATGGCCAGAGTGAAGATGAATTCGATCACCAGCAACCAGCCGGCCGCGACCGGGCCAACGGTGAACAGCACCAGCGCATTGAGGATGAGGAAACCGACAATGGTCGCCTTGTACCAGCGTGGCGAGTGCCCGAGAAAATTATGCGCGAACGCCTGGGCCATTGAACCGGACATCGGCAGCTCCTTTTATTAAGAAGCGCGAAAGTTGCCGGATGTGTCGGGGAAGATCAAGCTGCTCGTCGATTTAATCCGCGTCGTCGACGTTGATGCAGGTTTTTTTAGACGATTCGCGGGGCAAACAACAAGACCCGCCGAGTTATCGCTCGACGGGTCATGTTGACGATGAAACAGAACTACCGTTGCGGCAGTTTCTCAGACGCTACATGGATCATCCAAGGTTCCGAGTGGCGATCCGGTTCGGATTCAGATCGGCAGATGAACGTATAACTATTGCCGGGGAGTAAGTCCTTAATAGGGGTAATGAAAACCCCGTATTCATTTGCGTCGAAGACAACCCCTTCATGGGCATCACTGAGGATCCGGCCAAATTCGTGCGGCTTGGCCGTGCCAATCAGAACTACTGCTGTCTGCGTCGTGGTTTCGCCATCTTTGATGGGCTGATAATTTCCCAGGCCGTATCCAAATTGAATACTCAACAATGCCGGTTTTTCGATCTCTACATGCCAGGGGGCTGATTCTTTGCCGTTTAACTCTCGAGCGACGAAATTATGCTTGCCTGGCTTAAGGCCTGTGAGGTGGGCGCTCCAGTGCCCGCTGTTATCGACATTGAGCAAGCGAAGCACAATACCGTTATCCACAAGATCCACCACCTGGCCAGGTACGCCCTTGCCGATAAACCTCAGGTCGGTATGAACTGTACTTGAACCGTTTCCGATGGGCTGGTCGTCCGGCCCTTTTATAGATTCGATTAATAGCTGATCTAGTGCAGCAATAGTAACCACCCAGGGCGATGATTCTTGTCCAGACTCGTCTAGCACGGTGTATACATGAGTACCGAGCGACTGGTTAAAAAGTTCTGTTGTAAAGTGGCCAGTCGCGTCTACATGAACAGCGGCAATCGGGGTTCGGCTATCCAGAATGTCCGCCGGTCTCGCCGGAGTGGCCACGCCTTTGATAAAAAAGTCGCTAACCGTGACAACACTGTCGGGTTCGATGTAATTCCCATCCAGATCGGTGAGTTCGAGGATCCGCGGTTCGATCTTGCTAGCACGCGTGCTCGAGGCTTCAACTTGCGTCAGTTGTCCAGATAGTTTCTGTTGGTCAGTCATTCAAAAATTCCTTTTTCAGGTTCAACGCGCAGCCATCTGCGCGTGTCGCTATCTGAGCGCCGATCAATGGCTGCGTCTACTGTCAGAAATTACAGGTCCAGGGCTAAATCCGATGAGTGGCAGCGCTGCGGCCCTTCGTTTGACTAGTGATTGAAATACCGCGCCACCATTGCCCGGTAGTTGCAATCGAGCGAATAACCGCCAACGAGGATGGCGCCATCCGCTTCCACGGCCAGCGAGTTGGCCGTATCCAGGCTGCGACCCAGGCGCGTGCGCAGCCAGCCTTTGCCATCGCCGAAGCTGTGATCCAGGCTGCCGTCACTCAGGTAGCGGGCAACAATAAAATCCGCTTCGATCCCGCCAATGGTTGCACCGACTGCGATGATGCGGCCGTCCGCCATGCGTTGGGCGGCGCTCCATTGACAGCCGCTGGGGCCGATTTCCAGCAGCTGTGGTTGCCCGCCATGGTTGTGCAGGTTCGGGCGGCCATTGGTGTGCACGCTGTAGGCCATGCAACGAATCGGGTCGCGACTGCTGCCGAAACAGTGCAGCGCGTCGGCGGACTCAAGGACCTGACTGACCAGAGCGCTTTTGCCGTGTGCCTTGAAGGCCATGAATCCATCCACGGCGAAACGCTCGTCGAGGTGGCCGTCGGGCAGGTAGCGCGCCAACAGACCTTCCTGCGGAAAATCGATGGAACCGGCCACCACAATCCGCCCATCCTTCTGCAACAGCAGGCTGCTGAGCCAGGTGTTAAGCAGCAAGTGGCGAATCATCACGAAGCCGCGGCCGTTGAAGGTTTCATCGAGGCTGCCGTCAGGCTTGAGGCGAATCAGCATGCCGGCATGGTCGGCGAGTTCGAAGTGGTGATTGGCGATCAACAGAATATGCCCGTCGTCCTGGACGACAAAGTCGCAGGCTTCGGCGCCGGGTACGCCCGGTGGCAGCCATGAGTCACGGCTGCCCATGGACAGATCGCCCGGCAGGCGCACCACCTGACGACCGTTGTCACCGAAGCTCTGGTCCGGTTTGCCCTGTGCATCGAACAAGGCCAGCGCGGGCAAGGTGCGATGCGTGTTTTCATAATGCAGGCCGGCGAGCAGGATGCGCCCGTCGGGCAGTGCCTGGACTTTGCCGGCGGTGGCTTCGAAGCCCGGGGCGAAGGTATCGATCACGCTGCCTTGATCGCCAAAGGCCAGGTCGGCCGAGCCATCGGCGAGCATGCGGGCCAGGCCGAAACGGCTGCCGGCGGCGGTGCCGACTTTGGCGGCGACAAGGATCCGCCCCTGAGCATCGAGCGAGATATCTTCCGTCAGGCTGGACACGCTGCCCGCGAAATACACTTGGGCGACGCCGGTGGCGGCAAACGTTCTGTCGAGTTGACCGGCCTGATTCGACAACGTCGTCGGTAATGCCGGCAGCGCAAAAGTGTTCAGGGTGGACATGCACGCATCTCCTTGCGAGTTGACCTTTACCGGAAACCGGAGGGGTAACTGCATGAGCGAAACATTCAATCCCTGAACCGGGAGAAGTACAACTGTAAGAACTAACAGGTGGAGGGTCGCACTGTGCCAGAACAGTGTCTTTTTGAACCAATAGCAAGCCGCCCAAGCAGTTAAGCCTGAACAAGTTGCAAATAGTTGTACAAAAGTACGAAGAGTTAAAAGATTAGAACTAACAGAGTAGGGCGGATGACCTGAACGTCATCCGCATCGCCCGGCTGTTAGTGTGGCATCGACCAGGATTGCAGGCTGTAGCCTTCTTCGCTGAGTTCAGCGCGAGCCTGCTGCAGCAGTTGCTCGAGTTGCGCTGGATCGGAGTAGGCGCTGCTCGGGATCTGTTTGCGACCGATGTGCGAATTGGTCCGGTCGATTACGGTCAGGCTGAGCTCGCCATTGCCGTCTTGTGGCGCCCAGGCCACGCACTGGAACGGTTTGAACGCATGGTTGGCAATCAAAACAGCTTCGTTGATACGGAGCGGGGCGGTCATGGGGTTTTCTCTCTGTCGTGCCCAATCAAGTGATGTGCCGTCGGTTGGGCTTACCGTTCGGCTGGTACTTGTACTGATGCACCGAACCCGTAGGCAGGTCACACAGGAAACAAAGAAATTTCAACTTTCTTTCATGGCTTTGCTTTACCGACAGGTTTTTGAAAGCTTTCTGAAAGGTTAAGGCTGGGATTAGTCGATAGCTTACTAACAACTTCTGTTCTTATAACGTGTTTGCTTGTACACCTATAAGCAATCGATACAAGGCCCTGTCAAAATCTTGCTAATGTTACAGTCGGGTCTGCCAAATGACTGTTTTTACAATCATTTCTAATAATTTGGCGCCAAGGAACAGTCATGAGCGAAGCGCCTGCGTTACGACGTTTATTGGTGGTCGATCCTTGCGACGACTGCCACCGCTTATTGCCCGGATTACGCGCCGTAGGTTGGGATGTTGATAGCTGTACCCTGGAAAATGCCGCCGATCGAAGTTGTGATGTCGGCTTGTTGCGATTGCAACCGTTTCACCTCGAACGACCCGAAGCCGTGAAGGAACTGATCAGCCGTAGCGGCACCGAATGGATCGCCGTACTCAATCAGGAAGTCCTGCGTCTACAAAACGTCGGCGATTTCGTCTGCGAATGGTTTTTTGATTTCCACACCTTGCCGTTCGACGTATCGCGGGTGCAGGTCACCCTCGGCCGCGCATTCGGCATGGCGCGTTTGCGCGGGCAGGGCACGATTCACGTCGATCAGCCGGAACATGAACTGCTCGGCGACAGCAAACCGATCCGTGAACTGCGCAAGTTACTCAGCAAACTGGCACCCACCGAATCGCCTGTGTTGATCCGCGGCGAAAGCGGTACCGGTAAAGAACTCGTTGCGCGCACGCTGCACCGGCAATCCCAGCGCCACAGCAAACCGTTTGTGGCAATCAACTGCGGGGCGATTCCCGAGCATTTGATTCAATCCGAGCTGTTCGGTCACGAGAAGGGTGCGTTCACCGGCGCGCATCAGCGCAAGGTCGGGCGCATTGAAGCGGCCAATGGCGGCACGCTGTTTCTCGATGAGATCGGTGATCTGCCGCTGGAACTGCAAGCCAATCTGTTGCGCTTTCTGCAGGAAAAACACATCGAGCGCGTCGGCGGCAGTCAGCCGATTCCGGTGGATGTACGTGTGCTGGCGGCGACCCACGTCGACCTTGAGGCGGCCATCGAGAAGAAGCGTTTTCGCGAAGACCTGTATTACCGGCTCAACGTCCTGCAGGTGGTCACTGCGCCGTTGCGTGAACGCCATGGTGATCTCTCGATGCTGGCCAACCACTTTTCCCATTTCTACAGCCATGAAACCGGCCGACGCCCACGCAGTTTCAGCGAAGATGCGCTGATTGCCATGGGCAAACACGACTGGCCGGGCAATGTCCGGGAACTGGCCAACCGTGTAAGGCGCGGACTGGTGCTGGCCGAAGGGCGGCAGATCGAGGCCCGAGACCTGGGGCTGATCAGCCAGCACTCGATCGCGACACCCATGGGCACGCTGGAAGACTACAAGACCCGCGCCGAGCGCCAGGCACTGTGCGATGTGCTGAACCGGCACAGCGATAACCTCAGTGTTGCAGCCAAAGTACTCGGCGTGTCGCGGCCGACGTTTTACCGTTTGCTGCACAAGCACCAGATCCGCTAGATACCTGAAGATCAAAAGATCGCAGCCTTCGGCAGCTCCTACATCGGATTTGGGTAATCCCTGTA
>NZ_JBSVXS010000014.1:0-89089 GCF_054070155.1 Pseudomonas sp. SDT291_1_S447 | reverse complement strand
TGCGCAACTTCTTGCGCAGTGGTGTGCAAGAAGTTGCGCACTTGGCTGGAGGCCAATAACGACGTGGGCTACAGGGCATTCACCCGAGAAAAAAAGAAAGTCACTGCGCAACTTCTTGCGCACTTCAAAAAATGAGCTGCGTTGAAAAACCTTCAGTGCCCAACCACGGCCGCCGCTTCCGCCCCACGCGGCCCAGCTCTGAACCCATGCGCTCGAGCACTCCAGGCAATCACAAAACCCACCGCCACCAACACCACCATCGCCCATGGGAAAGCGGTAACACCCCATCGATCCAGCAGCACCCCGCCGACCACGCCGCTGCCAGCAATCGCGCTATTCCACGCCACCACATTCAACGACAACGCCACGTCCGCGCCATCCCCCGCCGCATCCGCCAGAGCCGTCTGCAACAGCGTCGCCGCACCGCCAAAACTCAGTCCCCACACCAACACGCCCAGATAAATCACCTCCGGCACCCGTCCGTAAAAGCCAAATCCCACGCACACCAGTGCAAACGTGGCCAGACTCACCAGCACGGTCTTGCGCAACAGCGGCTCAACCAGTTTCGCCGTCAGCCAGATCCCCGCCAACGCCGCGAGACCAAACACCAACAACACCAGATCCACGCGATCCGCCAGCCCCGCCGGCGCCACAAACGGCGCGATGTAGGTGTAGAGAATGTTGTGCGCCAGCATCCAGCTGATCACCACTGCCAGCACCGGCCGCACACCCGGCGTGGTCAACACGCGGCGCAACGACAGACGTTGATGCGCAGGTTGCGGCGGATAATCCGGCACCTTCACCAACACCCAAACGATCAGCATCAAAGTCAGGGCCGACATCAACCCGAACGTCGTGCGCCAACCGACCAGTCCTCCCAGCCAAGTGCCGAGCGGCACGCCCAGTGACAAGGCAATCGGCGTGCCGACCATGGCCAGTGCCAACGCCTTTCCCTGTTGATCCGGCTCGACCATCCGCCGCGCATAACCAGCCAACAAACTCCACGCCAACCCTGCCGCCACCCCCGCAAAGAAGCGCGCTACCAGCGTCACGCCATAGTGCGACGACAGCGCTGTGATCGAGTTGAACAGCAGAAAACCAACAATGGTCAGCAACAACACATTGCGTCGACGCCACCCGCGCGTGGCGATGGTCATCGGGATCACCGCCAGCACCGAGCCCAGCGCGTACGCGGTGACCATCTGCCCGGCCATTGAAGGCGAAATCGCCAAGCCTTCGCTGATCAGCGGCAACAGCCCGGCGGGCAGGGTTTCGGTGACGATGCAGATAAAACCGGTCATGGCCAGCGCCAACAGCGCGCCGATGGGCAGGCGTTTTGGCGCTGCCGATAGAGTTAATGAAGGTGTCACGGGAAACTCCTTGTGAGCAAAATGTCAGACTTAAATACCGATCGATATAAAATACTGGCGGCAGCCGAGGCACGTTGTCAACGACTTATGTATCGACTAGTATCCAAATCACTTTCCGAGGAGTTCCAGCTATGGCCAGAACCGGCCGCCCCCGCGCATTCGATCGCGACGACGCCGTCGACCAGGCCATGCAATTGTTCTGGCAACACGGCTACGACTCGACATCCCTTTCACTGTTGAAGGCTGAACTGGGCGGCGGCATTTCCGCGCCGAGTTTCTACGCCGCGTTCGGCTCAAAAGAAGCCCTGTTCGACGAATGTGTGCAGCGTTACCTGACGACCTTCGCCCAAGTCACCGAATGCCTGTGGGACGAAACCCTGCCACCACGCCAAGCCATCGAAACCGCACTGCGCCAGTCAGCGCGCATGCAATGCGACGACGGCCACCCCAAAGGCTGCATGGTCACCCTCGGCGTCATGAGCGCGCCGAGTCCGGAAAATGCCCACGTCGCTCAAGCCCTCACCCACTCCCGCGCCCGAACCCGCGCGGGGATTGTGGCGTGTGTCGAGCGTGGTGTGAGTGAAGGACTGTTAGCGGACGACACGAACGCCGCAGCCATGGCGACGGTGTTCGACAGTTTCCTGCAGGGGATTTCCATCCTTGCTCGGGATGACACGCCGATTGAGAGCATTGATGCGGCGATTACGCAGGTGATGCGGACTTGGGATGTAGCTGCCGTGAGTAAGACTTCATTGGATTTGCCGTAATTGAAGGGCTCGCGTACCTAAAAATCATTCGGCTACGCGACCACCTCAACATAACTCGATTCCCCGCCCCCCTCGGCCCCCGACAACCACCCCCACACAAACCGCAACGTCGTCCGCCCCGCCTCATCAACCCCCACCACACCCCGCGACCAACCCGCGCGAATCTCGCCATCCGTGGTGATGCACTGATAAAGCAGCTCGATACTGTCAGGCCCGGTCACCCGACCAACCTGGTTGCCCATGCGAATATGCCCACCCGCATAAGTCCCCCAAACTACCGCGCCTTCGACGAAGTATTCAAACACCGTGCGCGCATCGGACAAGCCCTGAGCGTTGTTCGCCACGGAAAACCGGCGGTTGTGCAAACGCTCGGTGACTTGCGAAAAAGCAGATTCCATAAACCACACATCCTTAGTCGAGAAGATCCATTCCACCTGCGGGCATCCTAATCCATTACCTCCGCGCAAGGCTCTACAGCCGTTTTCTGCCAACCCAACCGCACAGCCACGTTTGACGGTCCTACCCGCCCCACCTAGTCTGCCCAAAGCACCCTTTCAGCCGAAACCGAGTCCGCGAGAGGCAAGATGAGCAACTTCCCAATCGTCGCCACCGTTCTCTCAATGATCCTCGGGCTCTCCGTCACCCGCCTGCTGCTCGGCGCATTAACGGTGTTCCGCATCCGCCGCGTCGCCAAGCCAGACTGGGTGGCGCTGGTCTGGGCGGTGATGCTGTTTACCATGCAGCTGCAATTCTGGTGGGCCGTCAACGCACTGTCGGCGGTGAAACAGACCTTCTCGTTTCTCGAATTTCTACTGCTGGTGATGCTGACGCTGTCGCTGTTTGTCACGGCGGCGTTGCTGCTGCCGAGTCGCAGTGAGGATGAGCAGAACGGATTGCGCGTGTATTTCGAACAGGATGGACGCTATGCATTGCTGTCGCTGTCCACGTATCTGTGCCTGGGGCTGATCGTCAATGTCACGTTGTTTGAGGCATCGCCGGTGGCGCTTTGGGGTTTGCTGGATGTGATCATGATTGTGTTGCCGATTGGCGCGTTTGTGGCTCGGTCGCGTAAAGCGTATGCGGCGATTACGCTGATTTATGTGCCGATCAATGTGATCGACACGCTGATTTCGCTGGCGAATTAACTCCCCCCTGTAGCGAGAGAGCTTGCCCCCGATGGATCGCAAAACGGCTCCCGCTCCTCCAGTCCACAAAGACATCGCAAAAACAGCTCGAACTGCCCTGTTGAAGCAATTCCTGGACTTTGTTTAAAGACACCCCAAGTTACGTCATCCCAACCTACAACGCCTTGCGCCGTTGCCTACGACTACGCCAGAATCCGCCGGCTTGTGCGCCTTGGATGCGGGTTCTATTGTGAGTCGGTCACTGAATAGCAGTGATCGGGTTTGGTAGCCCGACTTTCCCAGGCGCATTGCGCACCTTTCGCAGAGATCGCTTTTTTGATCTCCGCTTTATGGTGGCCATGCGTAGGGCGTCCTCGGACGCGCCGGGCTCCTGGGCCGGTCTACCAACCTGTGCATGGCCGCCACCCCTCGTTTGGTAGCGAAGTGTGATGGCTCCTTAATCGTTTCCCAGGAGTTTCATCTATGTTCAAAATTACGCCAAATCCGCCAGAAATCGATCCGATCTCGGGCGACGAATCTCCCGACGCCAAGAAATTCAACGAAGCCGTCGACCGCGCCCTCTCCCACTACCTCGGCCCTGCCCCGGAAATCATGCTCACCCCGTACCAAACCAACAAGATGTTCATCGCCAACCCGAACACCAAGACTGAGGAACTGCTGGTGAATGCCAGTGAATCACTCGGCTCGGCATCGGTGATGCTTGGGGATGTGATCGGGCTGGTGCACGGACCGGCACGCAAGACACTGCAAGGCATTGCGCAAGTGGTGATGCTTGGGGAGTTGGCGGTGAATCGGGCGTTAGATAACGTGGTGCCGGTGGAATAGGTACCGCTCTAACCATGGCGGCGGTTAGGCTGCCGCCATGCCGAAATGAACCTGAAAAAACATGAGCAAAACGGCAGGTTTCGGCCAGAAGCGTGAAAATAAATCCGTCCCCTTTTTTCTCCCCTTTGCCAAAGGGCATGCCAAAAATAATTCGCGACAAGCTATTGATCTATTTATTAAGAATCGCAATCGACGGCCATACCCAATTTATATCTTATCCATTAGTACTGAAAAGACAGACACAAACCGAATTAGGCAGCCCTATAAAAAACCTGAAGAGGAGCGAGTCTCCCAGAGAAAATTAATACTCACAACGAGAAACTCACGCTCTCAATAAAACTCAATTAAGCTCGAGAATATCGATAAACGCCTTTAATATTTGCGGCGAGATAACCTCCCACAGAATCGGCGCCTACTAACCCTTCATAAACATTTTTTGGCACATCAAAATATTGATATAGCGTACCATTCTTAAATTCCACCTCTAAAGTTTCGCTATCTTCATCGAAACCTACAGACTCAACATTTGAAGATGATACCTGAACTCGTTCCATGATTACTCCTAAGGTTTTATTTTCTCAATCCGAGGATTCTGAGCTCGCCATGTCTCTAACAACTCTTCATAGTTTGGGCTATCCTCCATCTTAATTCCCCACCCGCCTGGAGCAAACGACTCATCCATAGGCAATTCATCATAAACGATTGGATCTTGACTGTCGGGTCGCCTATTTTTTGGAGGTGCTAAAATAGACGTTCTCATAGGAAGCTTCACTGCCTCACCCAAAATTATCGCTTCTCCAGTCCTTAAGATAGGCAACATGCTTGTTAGTCCGTCCAAATTATCTGAAAGCGCAGAGGTGATGTGAGCACGATCAGTAGAATTAGACAACCTCAGGGCGAAAAACGTACCGCACTGTGAAAGAATTGTAGGCGCAATCTCAGAAGGTCGCTGACTGACAATCATTGCACCAATTCCATATTTCCGCCCCTCTTTCACAATTCGTTGGACGATTGTAGCTGCCATCCCCTTATGATTATCATTAAGATATATATGAGCCTCTTCCATGACTATTAATAAAGGCCGATGCCTGCCCCCTTGAGATAAATTTCTCGACCAAAAAAGTGCTTCATACAATATTCTTAGTACTGCCCCAATAGTGGTCTGCAAAATATCTACAGGCACTCCAGAAAGATCCAATATGGAAATGGATTTTCCGCCAATCCAACTTTCAAGAAGTTTATCTAAGTCGCTTACGACCTTTCCATCTGATTCAGGCATCCAGTCGTCAGGGCGAAATACAAAATCATACCTAGGTATTCGGAGTTTTGTACCTAGGAGTAAAACATTTTTGCCAATATTCAACGAACCAGGGAGATAGTTAATTTTCTCCTCATTAGCCTCGGTTACCACATTCTTAAATATGGGAGGAATGCCCGCAGCAGGATCGCCTCTTAACTCTTTCCCTGCAGAATCAAGTTCATAAGCGAGATTATCAATTGGCCTACCCGAGCGACCTTTATAATAAGTGGCAAACGTCTCAACAAAAAGATCGTACCATAAATGATGAATACTGAAGGGAATTGGAGAATCCACATTCACAGAATCTAATGACGCTCCGACCTTAGGATACTTTGCAATCGAATCGACTTTTAGCTTATGGACCCGCTCCATAACAATATTTTTGTCTTTTTCATTATTAAACTCACCGAAGCTGATCTCGCATAGCTCATCAAAGTTCAGAGCCCAAAAAGGAATCCTCAAATCCTTTTCGGCGACTTTAGATGACTTGAAAGAGTTAATCTTAAATATATCAGCCCTATCACTCAGAGCGGCCCCATACTCACCGTGCAAGTCAAGCATAATAATTCGCGAGGACGGGTACTTTTCAACGTTGGATAATGCATTCATTATGCTTGCCACAGTTGTGGACTTACCAGAGCCAGTAGTTCCTACAACGGCGGAATGCCGGGTTACAAGTCTATTAATGTCAATCAGCGCAGGAATTGACTCAGCATTTGAAACATGCCCTAGCTTTACAAAATAGGGTCTATCAGGACGACCATATATTGCCTTTAATTCCTTTTCAGAAACCAGATGCACCTCATCACCAATAGTTGGGTACTGCGACAATCCTCTTTGAAATGCCCCATTCCGCTCACCTTCGCCAACGAGCTGAATTCTCATCCAACGGTTGTTTTGCTCTTCATCGCTATTTTTATTCTCAGGTATCGCGCTAGCACCAACTTGACTGACTATTCCGTATAAATCAGAAAAGCCAATAGGAATTCTTACAAAGCTACCGATCTGTCCGACCCTATAGCCCTGACCATCGATATAAATAAAGCCAGTTAATGACTTTTTGGATAGCGAAATACTCACCGCCGTTCCATTAACATCTTGGACGTCGCCCAAATAGGTTTCCTTGCTCGCCATTAGCGTTCCCCCGTGGCGGAGCCAATTAGCCTCTTTAGAAAACTCGTAAATACCGCAAAGTCACCTAGCTTGACTGCATGTTCAGTTTTTTCGGTACCATCGGTACTTTTTGAAGAAGTGACAAACGATCTTATATCAACATCAGCATCATCACTTTCAGGAAGTAGGGCCCATCGACCTGGATTCGTACCAATAATCGCCTTATTGAACGTCCATATATTTAGGTTGTGCTGATTTTTTGCTAACCGATATGCTTCAGGATATCTTTCGCGAATCGCCCCATCAGGAAGTTGGGTATTAAATTCGTCATACATTAAAGCCAGAACCATTGCCGTGGGGTTTGCTTTAAGCGCATTGACTATAGCATCATTCAGATGCCCATCATTAAAGGAGTAGCCGGACATTATCAACAACGAAGACTTTTTACGCACAAATCTGTTCAGCTGATCGATGAGCGCAAGATAAGGCATCTTTCGGCTTTCTTCATACTTTAGATGAGAGGGATAAATAAGATGCGACGCATCTTCTTTTATCTCCGAAGACCGATAAACTTTTTTCTGCCCAGAGGATTCTTCTTTATACCAATTGATTGAACCATGAATCTTCCAAAGCCGGGACCAGTGAACAGGAATCAAATTATCCTCTAGAGCTCTCAAATCAAAAAAAGATCTCCGAGCGCCCACAAACCCGTCGAAGTATTCAATTTCCAGATCTTCTAGCGACTGCTCCATTAACAAGTCATAGTTTGTGGTAAATATCTCAACAGGTGTTTTTCGATCTATTGAGCGTATCCACTTAGCTAGCTGATGATAGGGTGTATCCTGATTAGGAAGTAACACATCAATTTTTTTAACAATAATTTTGCAGATTTTCTTTTCAAGCTCAAGCAGTGAAGCTTCGCTCAACCCTCTAACATCGCCGCCTTTAGATACAACCACAAGGCTTCTCAGAAAGCTAAGAATATCCTCTATATTTTCGGAATTACGCTCAGCCTTGATTAATTCACCTAACAGGATCTGATACTGCAAATCACCAATCAACTGATCATTAATAAATTTCGTGAGATTAGCCACATCCGGAATTAACGGCCAATCGTCTTCTGACATGCTTACCGAAAGAGGACACCCCGCCGATATAAAAAAACCAATTGATTCGTTATCTTGAGATAGCGATTGACGAAGATACTTCAAATGCCTGACAGGATCATGAAAGCCTTCCATTTCACCATCTCCCCCTCGATAGAAGTGTATCGGGCAATCACAACTCAGAAGGGTAAAACTGGCATCCCGCCTGATGACTCCCTAAGCTACTCGGATTGAACGTAGCAGGGAGAAGGAGTTGACACAAGAAAATTTATATCAAAGTGCCATGTATAGGTGTATTGCGATTTACGTAACCGATCCCGATTGGCGCATTGGCGCAAGTCGAAGCTAGAGAATTCATCGAAAGCAAATGTTCCTTCACCCTTTTTTCTTGAAAAATTTATTCCAGTAATACCTCAAACTCCAACGATCCTTAGGCCGCGGCTTATAGTGCGTTTTATTCCTCTGCCCCGGCTCCCCGCCCACCCCACTCGCCGTGTAGTAATAAAGCGCAATCGACCGCCGAGTGATGTGTTCCGGCGTAGTCAACGGCTCCGGATGCCCATGGTTACTATCCTTGTCCGTATTAAAAATCACACACCGGTTATAAACCGGTAGCACTTTCTTCAGACATTTCTTCATCCCCACATCCCAAAGCTCCAGGTTGCCGCCGTACGCCTCCTGCCAATCCTCGGTCAGGTAAATGATCACGTTCAGCCGTCGCTCGACGTTGAGCTTTTTGTTTAGTCGAAAATCCGAGTGCACGCCGAGGAAGCCGCCGGTTTTGGTTTCGTGCAGGCCGCCACCGGCGAAATACGGATCGGGGATCAGCCCTTGAATGCCGGTGAGTTTTTCGAGGAATTCCAGCATGGGTGCGGAGTTGAAGGTGTTGAACACGTTCTTCAGGTACGGGCTGCAGGCGTTGGGGCTGATCTGGCGTTTGAGTTGGCCTTTGTAGCCGCGCTCGTAGATTTGTTCGTTGTTGGTCGGTTCGACCGGGAAGTGTTCGCGGATGCTGGCGATGACGTCGGCTTGCAGGAAGTTGTCGATGACGATGTGCGGGAATGGTGTGGCTTGGGTGTATTCGTGGGTCAGTGATTCGCCGAAGGCGCTGGCGGCGTTTTGGTCGAAGTCGAGTTCTGGGGTCAGTGTGATGGGGAGTGTTTGCGTGTTGGCTTGCATTGCCGCTCCGATGATTTTTGGCTTTCAGGGCTGGGCAAACAGGGGCTGGGGCTTGGCGCGGTGCCTGTGTTTGCTTGCTGAGTACAGTGGCGAGCAGGTTGCCATGTCGGCGATTGGCTGCCGAGTGTCCTTTGCTTAAACGTCGTGCCGCGCTGTAACGGCATGTTTCTAGCTGTCACAAACGCGTCATATTACGCCTGCTAATCTCCTTGGCGCCCTACCCTACACCCCAGTTCTAGAGCCCCCTATCCGAAGGTGCCGCCAAGGTGTTTCCGACTCCCGCTCGCCAGCAAATCATCCTGCGCTCCGACAACCTTCGTTCGGACGACTTCGGTGCACTGTTTTCCCGATTGTTTGGCAATCGTTATGCGGACAATCCGCCGCTGCCGTCGAACATCATTATTGGCGGCGTCTACGGTCGGCACGATGGCGTGAGTTTTCGGCGGATGCATTATCACGGTGATTTCACCGTCGCTTTCCCCGATCCACAGGATGAGATCACCTTCGTCATTCCCACTGCTGGCAAGATCGTTTTCAACCATGCCACCGAGTCTATCGGGGTGTCGCACGTTGGGCTGGCGATTGATAAGGCGGATATCCGTTCGATGCGTTTCTTTGATGATCACGCGCATCACGGGATGTCGATCAATCGGCATCAGCTCACTGAGCGGTTGTCGGCGCTGTTGGATAAACCGATTCTGCAGAAGATTGTTTTTGAGCCGAGTGTGGATCTGAATTCGGCGGCGTTTCAGGGGATCAAGGCGTTGATTGATCTAGCCACAGGCACCGAGTTTGATTTGCTGATCAATAGCGGAACGTTGATGCCGTCGCGGTTGCGCGAGATGTTGATTGATGCGGTGCTGGAGGCGTGGCCGCATAACTTTTCCGAGGCGTTGCGTCGGCCGACGGCGATGGTTGCGCCTCGGCACGTGAAGTTGGCGGTGGAGTTTATTCAGGCGCATCCGGAGCAGTTGGTCAGTGGCGTGGATCTGGCGCGGTTGAGCCATGTGAGTCAGCGGGCGTTGCAGGAGGGGTTTCGGCGGTTTGTCGGGATGTCGATTGTGGCGTATCAGCGGCAGGTGCGGCTGGAGCGGGCTTATGCGGTGTTGAAGCAGCGGGATTCGGGCTCGGTGACTGAGGTGGCGTTGCGGTTTGGGTTTAGTAATGTGGGGCGGTTTTGTCGGTATTTTCAGGGGGCTTATGGGGTGAGTCCGGCGGAGTTTCGGGCTCGGGGGTGATTGGGTAACAGGTTTGCAAGGTAACTTGTGGTGAGAAGATTTAGCTAAACGTCGCACCGCGCCGATGGGTCGCTAAGCGTGGGGATGGCACGCCGGCGCGGTTGATCGAGGAGTAGGCGCGGAGGCGTTTGACCGAGTTGGCCAGTTGATTTTGCGGTAACTGCTTTCCCCTCACCCTAGCCCTCTCCCCAAGGAGAGGGAACCGAGCCGGGGATATTGAAGATCTACACCGACCTGAGAGTCTTGCTTTGAATCCATAATCGCCTCGATCTTTCAGGTCGATGCATGACGCAAGACGCCTCGGTCAGTCCCCTCTCCCACAACTTCATATACCAGCGCAAGGGACACTCGCAGGTTTTGTGGTGGGGTTGCCCCTCATCGGAACGCCGCCCGCCCAGCCCTCTCCCGAGGGAGAGGGAGCCGATTGGTGGGCTTTTCAAAATTTGAGCTCGACTCGGCATGCCACGTCGGTGTAACTCTTCCAATCCACGCGGTCAGTCCCCTCTTCCTTCGGGAGAGGCTTAGGGTGAGGGGCTTTTGATTGGCTGCTATTGGATGGAATCAAATGTGTGGGAGCGGGGTTGCTCGCGAATGCGGTGAGTCAGTCGGTTTGATGTTGACTGGTCTGGCGCTTTCGCGAGCAGGCTCGCTCCCACATTGGGTTTTGGGGTGTTTGTTGGATGGGGTCGTCCTTCCTTGACCCCGTTTTCTTTTAGAACGCGTAACTGGCCTTGAGGCCGCCGTTGAAGCCGTGGCTGTCACCACCGCCGTTGGCGCCGACTTCTGCGCCCAGGCTCAGGGCGCCGAGGCTGGCCATGAGGTTGACGCCGCCGCTGAATTGGTCGCGGTTGTCGAAAGCGGCGCGTTGTTCGATGTCGAGGCCGAGCAGGTGGCTTTGGCTGTCGACCTGGTTGTCGCCCAGTGTGCGTTCGTAGCCCACTTGTACGCCCGGCACCAGTTGCCATGCGCCCATCGCCATTGGGGCGAAGCCAACGTTGAGGTTGGCGACGGCGCTGCGGCGGGTGGCGCTGTTGTCGTCGACGTCGAGTGCCAGTTCGCTGCCCTTCTCTTTGAAGCCGTTGAGATCGAGGTGGCTGACTCGGAAGCCCAGGCTTGGCTCGAACGTCATGCCGTTGACCGGAGCGCGGTAGCCGAGGGCGACGGTGGCGCCGGTGAGGTTGCCGTGGGTGTCGCCCTTGGCGGTGCCGAGGCCGCCGCCGAGGTCGCGTTTGCTGTCGTAGTCGACATAGCCGGCGCTGGCGTTGGCGTCGAGGAACAGGCCTTGTTCAAGGCTGGTGAAGCCGTAGCGGGCGCCGATGTTGAGGAAGGTGAAGTCGGTGTCGACTTCGCCACCCGCGCCACCGACCGTGCCTTTGCTGTAGCCGAAGCCGCCGCGTGCGCTGAGTTGTTCGCTGAAGCGCTGGGTGATGCCGACCATCAGGCCTTGGCTGTGTTCGTTGCTGCTGTCGGCGTGGGCCGAGCCGTCGGTGCCGAGGTAGCCGGCAAGCGCGGTGGTCCAGAGGCGGTATTGGCCGACCTTGAGGTCAGTGCCGCTGGCAAACGGCGCGGCGGCTTGTTCGATCATCGCGTTTTGGCGCAGCAGGTAGCTGGCGGCGTCGGCGTGGACTTGGCCGCCGACCTGGGATTCGACACCGCCGAGGGTGCCGGCGTCGATGGCCGATTGCAGGTAGTAGTTGTAGGCGCTGTAGGTGCCGGACAGGTTGGTGTTCTGCAATTCGCGAAGCAATTCGGCGCCAGCGGCGGCGTTGCCGATCAGCCCGGCCTGACCCGGCAGGCTGTTGTATTCGACCAGTTTGCCGCGCAGCACGTAGATGGTTTCCTGCGACAGGCCGAGGCCTTGTTTGAGGTAGTTGTCCATGCTGCCGTATTGCGCAGTGACTTCGTCGAGGCCGGCCTGAAGGTAGCTGGCCTGCACACCGAGCAGCGGCTCGTAGATGGCGGCCATGCTCGGCGGTAGCGCTTTCAGCGTGGCGGCGACGCGGGCGGCCGTGTAGTCATTGGTGGCCAGGTAGTTGGCCATGATGGTGGCGTTGTCGACGCCGGCAATGCTCTGCAGCACGGCGGCGGTCCAGCCGGTGCGGTCCTTGCCGGCGGTGCAGTGGAACAGTTGCGCGGCATCGACACTGGCCAGTTCATTGAACAGCACGCCGAACTGGCCGCGCATGCCGGCGTCGCTGACGAAGGCGCGGTTGGTCTGTTCCATCATGGCGATGGCGTCGGCGGCGCTTTTGAAGGAGATATTGGTGATGTTCGCGCCGGAGGTGGTGCTGCCGATGATGTCGATGTTCTGGTAGGAGGCGCCGCTCAGCATCGTGTCGGGAGTGGCGGCGATTTCGCTGGGAGTGCGCAGGTCGTAGACGGCTTTGATGCCGAGGCTGTTGAGGGTCGCCAGGTCAGCCGCTGTCGGAGTCACCGCGTTGGCACGATAGAACACCCCGGCGCGCATGGTGCCGTCGTGAGCGGTGGAATACGCGGTGGTGGTGCCGGCGACATCACGGAAATTGTCCATGCCTTGCAGGCGCGGCGTGTCGAGCAACACGGGTTCGGCAGCATGGGCGGCGGCGATGGACAGGCTCATTACGGACAGCGAACACAGAAGACGTTGAAACACAGTGCAGCCTCATTGTTTAAGCGTTGGGCTGGTCACTATGGGTAGGCAAGTGATACTGAATATGACAGTTTCGGTTTGAATGGAAATGGCTGCGCGATCGGGCCGTGGGGTGCGCGATTGGTCCGTACCAACACCAAAGCACGCTCTCTAACCGTTCACGTGAACAAGCGCTACGGGAGGGTTACTTGAGACCATCCTGCGATCAACTTCCAACTACGGCACCCTATCAAAGAGATCTATGAAATAGACCTGCTTCAGTAGCTCAAACGATGCTGGCATTCTGCCAAAACTCAACTACGTTACATTCAGTGCGGGGTGTCGACTCACCGAACAAGCCTCATCAAAAAAGGAGTTTTTATGAAAAATCGATTACTGGCGCTTACTTTTTTATCGCTAACGATGATTTCCGGCTGTTCATCGCTGGGATTGGCAGAACAAAAAGAGGCCAAAGTAAAAAAAATAACTGAAAATGGCGAGTTATTGATGGCCTCCATTCCGGCACAGTTGCGAGGCGTCTATATAAGAAATGAATCATCAGCCAACCCTTACACTTCATGCGCAGAGCCATTCTCCGACGTCGCTGCGTCAAGTTCTGCCAAGGCGTCACTTGAAGCTACTAATAAACTAAATGCAATTCTCAACAGCCAAGCCTCCAGCACGAGTGCAGAAGGGTCAACTCGTTCTATGAGTGCGGGAAATAGCCAGGACCTACAACAAACCGCGAATGGCGCTATAGACTTTGTCAACACAATAGTTACTCTTGATGGTCGAACACAATACGTTCTCCTCGCTAGAGAAATGATGTTCAGAACTTGTGAGGCAGCATCCAATGGCTGGCTAGGAAATAACAAAGCTGAGACAGCAACCAATGTCAAGTCAGAGCATAAAGCGATTATTGACGCGTTAACGAGCATGGTGGCTGCAGAACAACAAAAGGCCAAAGCGCAATCAGATCAGGCTTTGGCAAGCGTGGCGAATAAAGTGGCGGCTGGACAATTAGATTCAGAAATACTGAAGCACATGTCATCCGCATCAGCGATTGTCAGTGATTCGCTCTCGAAACAGCTACTTAGCTGCATTGAGTCAGCAAAAGATGACAAATCAAAAAGTGACTGCGCCAAAAAATACGCAAGCCAAATGAAGGGCCTATAACTTCTAGCCCAAGGAGCCACGCATGAGTACGTTCTCTGAAATCCTGGAAAAGGTTCGCAATAACGGCGATAAAATTTACGTCGAGTTTTCTGGCGGAGTATATCCCGCCATAGTCACCATATTCGTCGATGACTACGTTCAGTTATTAGTCGAATATAACAACCAGAAACTCAAGGTTCACAGACACTATACCGATATAAGCCTGGTTGGCGGCTAATGAAAAAATCCAAATATATCTGTACTTTGAAAGCTAACCACTCACTTTAGATTCATGTCTATCAGGAGGGCAAATCCTCCAAGGCTGAACAATGAAAAAACTACTGATAATCATAATTCTGGCCCTTACAACCAATGCCTATTCGGCAGATTGGGGGAAATTCTCAGGACCATTGAGAGTGGAGTTCCTTCATTCCAAACACGATGTCAAGCTTTTGAGGGACTTTGCGTACACAGGCCCGGGACCTGAAAAAGCTTTCTGGTTCGCACCTAAAGGTACTGTTACAGACGGTGCGTCTATACCACAGATAGCCTGGTCGGTTGTGGGTGGACCACTTGATGGACAATACCGCAATGCAGCAGTAATTCACGATGTAGCCTGCGTAAACAAGAAGCGAAGCTGGCAGCAGACTCATATGGCTTTTTACACCGCAATGCGTGCAGCAGGTGTAGATATCACAACGGCAAAAACCATGTACGCAGCCGTATACCATTTTGGTCCACGCTGGGCGGAACCGACACATATCCTGCTACCAAGGACAAAATCAAAACTAATCACCTCAAAACTCGAGGAGTTCAACGCAGATCTGCCTGCTGGCAAAAAAGCAATATTGATAGATGAGGGGCGGACCATCAGCAGGAATATATCCACTGGTTTTTTGAAGAGTGAGCAGGTAGATGAAGTGGTCGGGGCGGTAATTGAGGTTCAAGAACAACAACCTCAGCCCTCAAAAGAGGCTTTCGAAAAAATGAGGCAGGAAATCAAGGAAAAGAACCTGAGCCTCTCCCAAATTGAACAACTGCCCGTTGCTCGGTAACTGAAACAGAGCCAAACATGCGGCGACGCCTCCAATCAGGCGTCCAGCGCCTTGCGCATAAACACCCTGGCAAACCCATCCTCATTGGCGCGATGGGTTTGCTGATACCCGAGCTTTTCATAGATGGCGATGTTCTCGACCATCCGTTCATGGGTGTAGAGCCGCACCGCTTCGCAGCCCAGTGTCAACGCATGTTCTTCACAATACGCCATCAGCTGTTTGCCGAAACCATTGCCCTTATGGCTTGGGGAAACGGCGACGTTGACCAGCAATAGCTCGGCGCCCTCTTGGCTCATTACCAGTACGCCGACGATTTCGGCGTTGTCAGTCAGTACGAAAGTATCGTTCTGCTCGATCACCTGCCGATAGTCATCAAGCATCGGCGCAGGTTCTCTGCCGATCCGGGCGATGTAGGGTGAGTAGGCTTTGTTGACGAGAGCGACGATGGCTTCAGCATCGTTCAGTTGAGCGCGGCGCAGGGTAGGCAAGGCTTGTCCTCTAGGCGAACAATGAGGTGTGCGCTCAGCATGCGATGGATCGCGGCCGTTGCCAACGTCTGCATCACGCTTCAGTTAGTTTGGCTGACAACCTTGATGTCCGTAATCCCTACCCGCTCGGCATGTTCGAGGATCTGCTCGGGCGTTGAATCTGCGGTGGGCATGAGCAGGCCGTTTTCCGCGTCGCCCAAGTGCAGTTCCAGCAGATGCATCGCGGCTTCGTGCTTGGCCAACTGCTGCTCCTTGAGCTCAAGCAGAAAAGTACGAGGCTCGTCGTTGAATCGATATTCGATGTGATAGGTGTACATGATGTCATCCGCGTCAGTAGAAAAAGGCAACTGATTATCCTGACGCAGTGGTCAGTTTTTAGTTCAAATTGAATCACTCCTCAGACCCATCTGGAAT
Organism: Pseudomonas sp. SDT291_1_S447; assembly: GCF_054070155.1. Lineage (NCBI taxonomy): Bacteria > Pseudomonadati > Pseudomonadota > Gammaproteobacteria > Pseudomonadales > Pseudomonadaceae > Pseudomonas > Pseudomonas sp. SDT291_1_S447. The sequence goes on along the minus strand of NZ_JBSVXS010000014.1, from coordinate 73,326 downwards.
TCATGGCAAACTTTTCGCTCGCCGGGGCGTCCCTTTCTTAAACCCCTTACCGGCTGATTTCAGCCAAGGACTGGCGATGACCTTTTTTATTTTTCTTCTGGCCTGCGCGGCTGCGGCAACCACCGGCGTGATGTTCAAACCGGGGCCGTGGTACGAAGGGCTGAACAAACCCCGCTTCACCCCGCCGAACTGGGCATTCCCGCTGGCCTGGACGATTATCTATCTGCTGCTGGCCTGGGCCGGCTACCGCTTGAGCCTGATCCCCGGGAGCCAGACCGTGCTGGCCTTGTGGGCGGCGCAGATTGCGCTGAACACGTTGTGGACGCCGGTGTTCTTCGGCGCGCATCAGGTGTTGGCGGCGATGGTGATTCTCACCGTGTTGTGGCTGGTGGTCGCAGCGATGGTGGTGCTGGCGATACAACTGGACCTGATCACTGGCTTGATCCTGTTTCCGTATCTGGCGTGGCTGTGTGTTGCCGCTGCGTTGAATTTTTCCATCCTGATCAAGAACCGCTGATGAGCAATGCCAATTGGGGTAGTGCAACACCGTGGCCGCAGGGCGAGCGTGAATTGGCGCAGGTGCGCGCCTTCAACCGGAAGCTCGCCTGGCTGCCGCGTTTCAAGATCCGCAATCGCCTGACGCCGCGTTTGATTCAGGCACTGCTGCATGTGAGTCAGATTGGCGGCTCAGGGGTGTTGCGCAAGTTTGGCCTGACGGCTGAGCGCAAGCTGATTGATAACGTACCCGTGCGGATCATCCGCCCCAAGGGCCCGGCGAAAGGCGTGGTGCTGGATTTTCACGGTGGCGGCTGGGTGATCGGCAATGCGCAGATGGACGATAACTTCAACGCGGCCATTGTTGAGAGCTGCGAAGTGACTGTCGTTTCGGTCGATTATCGATTAGCGGTTTCGACGCCGATTGAAGGTCTGCTGCAAGACTGCCTCAACGCTACGCGCGGAGTATTGAGTGATGCCGAATTTGCCGGTCTGCCTGTTGTAGTGGTCGGTGAATCGGCGGGCGGTCATCTGGCGGCGGCGACCTTGCTGGCGCTGAAACAATGGCCCGATTTACTGCAACGCATCCGCGGCGCGCTGCTGTATTACGGCGTCTACGACCTCACCGGAACGCCAAGCGTACGCAACGCGCCGGCGGACACCCTGGTGCTGGACGGCCCCGGCATGGTCGAGGCGCTACGTCTGCTCACGCCCAACCTGACTGACGAACAGCGCCGTCAGCCACCGTTATCACCTCTGTACGGCGACTTCAGCGGCTTCCCGCCCGCCCTGCTGTTTGCCGGTGAACTCGATCCGCTGCGCGACGACACCCTCGACATCACCAAGCGCTGGGCGCAATCAGCGCCGGTCGAAATGTACCTGCTGCCCTCCTCGCCCCACGGCTTTATCCACTTCCCCACGGCCATTGCTCAGGGCGTGCTGGCCTACAGCCGGAAATGGATTTTGGCGCGCGTTGAGGCTGGCGCGCTGCGAGGTTGAAAACTGGCAGCCCGGCCAAATGCTGAAACGCTGTCCCACACTGTTCCGCGTTACCGGAAGATCAAAAGCAAAAGCCCCACGGCTATCGCAATCCAACCCACAACTCTCGCGGCGCCTGCCCACTGATAATACCGGCGCTTGTCTCTCTGCTCCTTTGTGAGCATCTGAGCGGACATCAGCCGAGACCGCTCTGCCCTTACGAACTTTGAATAGCCGAACATATCGGACACATACAAAATCAGCCCCAGGCCTATCACCAACAGTGCGCAACCGAAACTCACCACATCGATCCCTCTATCGAAACCCGCCAGATTCAGGCGATGTAAAAGAAGTACAGCGCCAAACCAAGCAACTGCATGATCAGCATGATTGAAAGAACATGATTGCAAGCCTTCCATGCCTTGCTCACCGGTTTGCTCTTTGCCACCCGGTAACGAAGGTATCTGTCGAGTGAGAGCGATGCCGTGGGGATGAGCACGAACACAAACGTCAAAAAGAAATTAAACATTTCCTTTGCCCATCGACTCCCAACATGAAACCGGATTTGTTCGCTGCATCGTGCACTGCTCAAGTCGTCTGAGCAGACAGCTTAGCTGATCGGCATGCCCCCGGAATCCGAGGGGTTCTGCATCGCAGTGATCCCGGGCAATGACACTTGGCGGGGACAAGTCAGTGACATGCAAACCCTCAAGTCCATCATTCAATGGCAGAATCCCCTGACCCTGATGATTTCGGAGACCACAATGCTTCGCGTGTTTGAACAACGACTCGACCCATTTCCTCCCGACGAAGCACCACCTCCGCCCGTTGGCCTGATGCGGTTCCTGTGGGCCTGCACGCGCGGCGCACGCGGTTATATCCTTGCGCTGGCGCTGCTCAGTGCCGGTGTGTCGATCTACGAAGCCTGGTTGTTTTCCTTTCTTGGCCAGGTCGTCGATCTGCTCTCGACGTGGCAGGCCGGCGGCGGGGTCAACGCGCAGGAAAGTCGCGTGCTGTGGGGCATCGGCATCGTGTTGTTCATCAGCATCGGGCTGGTGGCGCTGCGCACCATGGTTCAGCACCAGATCCTCGCGATCAATTTGCCGCTGCGGTTGCGCTGGGATTTCCATCGGCTGATGCTGCGACAAAGCCTTTCTTTCTTTTCCGATGAGTTCTCCGGGCGAGTCACGACCAAGGTCATGCAGACCGCGCTGGCCGTGCGCGAAGTGTTGTTCACGCTGATCGAAATCGCACCGGGCATCGGCGTTTACTTCATTGCGATTATCGCCTTGGCTGGCGGCTTTGCGCTGAAACTGATGCTGCCGTTCATTGCCTGGCTCGCGTTGTTCGGGCTGGCCATGCTGTACTTCGTGCCCCGTTTGGGGAAAGTCGGACAGGAACAGGCCGACGCACGATCGTCGATGACCGGGCGGATCGCCGACGCCTACACCAACATCACCACGGTGAAACTGTTCTCGCACTCCAAGCGTGAGGCGCACTTTGCTCGTGCGGCCATGGAGGATTTCAAACTCACCGGTTTTCGCCAGATGCGTCTGGTCAGCCAGTTCGAAATCGTCAATCAGGCGCTGGTGGTCGGGCTGATTCTGGGGGCCGGCGGCTATGCGCTGTGGCTCTGGCATCTGGGCCAGGTCGGCACCGGCGCGGTGGCGGCGATTACCGCCATGGCGCTGCGCATCAACGGCATGTCGCACTGGATCATGTGGCAGATGACGTCGCTGTTCGAAAACATTGGCACCGTGCAGGACGGCATGGCCACCCTCACCCGTGGCCCCAAAGTGCAGGACGCGCCGAACGCCAGCGTGCTGGTGCCGGCTGGCGGCGCGGTGACGTTCGACAAGGTCAATTTCAACTACAACGGCGAACGTCAGGTCCTCGACAACTTGAGCCTGAACATCCGACCCGGCGAAAAAATTGGCTTGGTCGGCCGCTCCGGTGCGGGCAAATCGACGCTGATCAATCTGCTGCTGCGTTTCTATGATGTCGACAGCGGCGAGATTCGCATCGACGGCCAGAACATCGCGAAGGTGAGCCAAGACAGCCTGCGCAGCGCAATCGGCATGGTCACCCAGGACACATCGCTGTTGCACCGCTCGATACGCGACAACATCGCCTACGGCCGCCCGGACGCCACCGACGAAGATATCCGCCGCGCCGCCGCCAACGCACAGGCCGACGGTTTCATCAGCCAACTCAGCGACAAACAAGGTCACAGCGGCTACGACACGCTGGTTGGTGAGCGCGGCATCAAACTCTCCGGCGGTCAGCGTCAACGCATTGCCATCGCCCGAGTGATGCTGAAGAACGCCCCGATCCTGTTGCTCGACGAAGCCACCAGTGCGCTGGATTCGGAAGTCGAAGTGGCCATCCAGGAAAGCCTCGATGAAATGATGCAGGGCAAAACCGTTATCGCCATCGCCCACCGACTGTCGACGATTGCGGCGATGGATCGACTGATTGTCATGGACGAGGGGCGGATTATCGAGCAAGGGACGCACACTGAGTTGCTGAACAGAAACGGCATTTATGCGCGGCTCTGGCAGCATCAGAGTGGTGGGTTTCTGGGTGAGGATCAGGGTGTGGCGGCGGCGATGGATCAGGCTTGAGGGTGAAGGACCGAAGGCAATCGCTCATGAACGATTGCCTTCGGCTGAAGCGGACATTCAAGCCCTTTACTCTTCCAGAATAAACTCCTTGTCAGGGCTGCTTCGACAACCGCGCCATCGCATCAGCCAGTGTGTCATCGGCGCCTGCGGACTCACTGGCGATACTTGCAAGAGCCGCCTGCGCGCCCCGCAGTTGATCGCGGCTTTGCTGAGCCTTCATGACTCGTCCAACACAATGCAGCGTGTCCTGATAACCCTGCTCGATCCAGGTGGGGATCTTGTCGACATCAAAACCGAGCAGGTCCTGAGCACCGCTCATGAGACCGGTCGCTCGGTTCAGGCTTTGCTGGGGACGAATTTCCAGAATGGTCGCCTCCGGAAATCGTTGACGGCTCCATGGAGAGCCATCACTCAGGTGAGTGACGATCACCAGGTTGCATCCGGCTTCAAGCAAAGGGGTGATTGGCGTGTTGCCCTGCATCGTCTGCCAGCCACCTTGACCGCCGTCCGAGAAACGCTTCGCACCCTGTTTGCGCGAGGCGAACAATAGCGGGATTGCAGCAGAAGCCAGCAAAGCCTGCTTGCGCTCGTCTTCCTGGAGGGACTGTATATGCACGAATTCCGAATCCGGTGTATTGATCAGCCCCAACTCGGCCATGAATGCTGACGCCAAGTCCTGCAGGCCACCGTTGCTGCGATACAACGACACATAGAGCGGCAGCCCTGTCGCTAGCTGCTTGCTGTCGAGAAACTCATCCATCAGTTGCTTCAACGGTTGGTCGTCCAGCAAGCCTTCGTCGAGCCCATCAAGCCAGCTCGGTAACTCGAACTCAAAGGCGCCCGCTATTTTCTTCACGGCGTGAACAAGCCCGAGCACAGCCCCTGCCCCCTGAATCCGCAGGCCCGCGGCAGCCAACAGCGCCAGATATCCAGGCGCTTTCATGCTCAACGGGGAGTCATTGGCCAATCTTTCCCAGACAGCCTCAAGGCGCTCGATAGCAACATCCAGCGATGGAGAAGAAGCCAGAACGCCGCCGTTGAGAGCGCCAATGCTGGCCCCTGAAACTGCATCGATACGGGTGCCGAGTTCGCGCAAGGCTTTGAGCACACCGACCTGATAAGCTCCCTTTGCCCCGCCACCAGAGAGCACCAGGCCAACTTTCATGGGCGTATCCATCACGAAGCCTCCAGAAACAGCTCACTGATCATGGCCTCTGTCACACGTGGCGCACCAATGATGCGGGGCAAATGCACAGGCAACTCTTCGGGCGTCTGCGACGCCGCAAACGCGAACGGTGTGGAATAAGGATCCGTCCAGTCACCCAGATAACGGATAGCATCTTCGCCGTCAGCAGACACGAGACCGCCAACAGGACGAGCCAGCCATCGGTCGCGAGTCGCGATACGCTCGCCCTGACTGATTCCTGCATCCTTGTTCATCTGAATGATTGCCTGATTGGCCAGACGCTCGAGCTGTTTCTGTCGTTCGTGCCCGGACACTGTCTGGCAATAGTCGCCAAACGCCCCCCACCGCAGTTCTTCAAGTGCTGCATAGCAGCGCCCGGATAGCGTGAACATATTGAACCGCCCTGCTCCCCACTTGCCGAAAACATCGTCCAGATGCAGGTGGGCCTGCTGTAACCGGTCAATCCTGGCGACATTGCGATCCAGATCATCACATCGTTCGTCCAGGCGTTGCGAAAGCAGATTAATGGCCTGGCGGCTCTCTATCGAAAAATCGACGAGGGTGGCGACGTCATGCTTGAGCGCGTTGACCCGGTTGTTGACTTGAACAATCGCATGGTTGCCTTTTGCCAACGACTCGCTCAAGTCTTTCAGCCAGTTCAACGCCCCTTCCACACCATTGGTGAGATTTGCGTTGATATCAGCCTGATTGCGATCACCCTGACCGGTAAAGCCGTCGTAAAGGCGAGCGAAAAATCCATCCCGCTTGGCCATGTAACGTTGCCGTTCACGCGCGACATCAATGCCGTTGGCAAAGTCCACCACGAATTTTTCGGGCAGACACGTCAGTGTCTGGCAGATATCCGAGCCGGGTGAAATCGGGGTCTGCTCACTCATGCCGCCACCTCAACGCCCGCGGAAGGGACGTCACGTTTGAGCGCATCACTGTCCTTTTGAATACCAGGCACATGGCGTTTGAAGCCTGCCAGCAGTTCACCCAGTCTTTGCTGCTGCCCTTGATCGGACTGTTTGTCGCGAATACTTTGATTCAGGTCGCTGCGGATGGACTCGACGGTGAGCCTGAGTTCATCAAAGAAGTTGTCAACACTGGCCTCCAGTGGCTTGGCGATAGTCTCGACCGTGGCACTCGCCAAACCAGCGAACAGATCGGCGACAGACTTTTCGATGGAGGCCTTCACCTTATTGACGTCGATTTCAAAGTATTCTTCTTTTGATGAATAGGTTTCCCAACCCCAGTCATCTGTGTCGAAGAAGCTGCAAATGCCCCCCCACAAGCCACCGGCTCGACGCCGACGGCGCACACTGCGCTCCTTATTTTCGATGACCTCACCCAGCAGTTCGCCACTGGACGGGCGCATTGACAGCGCAGGCATGGGCGGTAGTTTGATTGCAATGGCAAAGCCGCTACGGTTCAAACGCTGGTTGAGTTGGCTGATAATCTCACTGGCCTGAGTTGAAATGCCTTGCTCGAACAAGACATGAAAATCTCTCAGAATGAGTTCAGTCTCTGCGACCAGACGTCTCTCATTGAGCGTGATTATCTCGCGGACGCCGTTCTCGATACCTTGCGTAATCTCTTTAGCTTTTTCGCGATCGCTGAGTTTGATGACAGGCGTGTTTTCATCAAACTCATAGCCGTAGCTTGTCCGTCGTCTTTCCAGCCTCCGCTGGCTAGCCGCACCTGTAAGCATCGAGAGCAGTCCGGTCAGAGACTCTCTTTTGCGCTCCTGAGGTTGTTGCTCTTCGGTTTCCTTGCCCGCTTTGAATCCCTCTTGAATCTGGGCGCTGATGGCGGCACGAATTTCAGAAAAGACCTTATTCATTTTTCCATCAATAGCTTGCAAGGCGCGTTCGGCATCCTTTCGCGTCTTGGCTTCCAGACCGCTGATGCGCTCTATGTCATTGCGTAGAGAATTGATCTGCTCGCTCAATTCTTCTACGCCCTTTCCCAGCGCAGCATCTCGAACAGAGAGAAAGTTGTTCAGTCTGGCCGCGATGTCAGCGAGCTTGGCGGCAGCAGAAGCCACGGCAAGTGTCGCAGCGCCGGCGTGGGCTTTACGAATGATCTGATCCAGAGGAGCCGCGAACAACGAGGCATTCCAGAGTGCGTTGGCCGCTGTTTTCACGGCCTCCGGATTTGTCACCATGCTCGTCCAAAGCATGCCGAACGCTGCTTTACCGAAGTCCTCCACCCAGGCGTTCTGCTCGCCGACAATCGTCGGCAAGCAGCCATTGAGTGCCAACTCGCGTCGTGCACGGTTGGCAAGATCGCCGAATTTTGACGATACGGGGAATACCTGAGAATGCTGTAGTCGACCCTCCATCAATGAATCAGCAACAAGGCGTTTGGTCTGCGCCTCATCATCACTGTTGCGATCTTTCTCATCGAACTTGTTGACGAGCGCAAACATCCGCCCTTGAGCTACATCTGCGATTCGCTCCAGTTCTTGGCGCACATGCTGGTCAGCATCTGACTTGAGTTGAGTGAAGTCCAGAACGGCTAAAACAGCCGAGGCGTTTTTCAGTTGCTCGCCCAGCATTTTGCGAAGATGCTGCTGGCCGGCTTCATTCGGGCCGGGCGTGTCGAGCAAGGTTAAACGGCCCAAGCCTTCTGGCATTGCGGCCAAATGGGAAAACTCGACTTCAATAGCGGGGATTTCGTGAATTTCGTCATAGCTATCAAATGGGAAGTCCACGCCCAACTCGAGCGCTACGCGCACCAGATCATTCAAGCTTCTGAGAAACCAGAAAATGGCCTCAGGACCCTGATAGCAGTTGTCAAACCGCTGATTCTCGTCAATTAGCCGCAGCAGGGACTGCATATCCTTGTCGTCAATCAGTTCGTAGGGCAATTGCTGCCCGGCGGGGTCACGCAGCAACTCATGCAACTCAGCTACGACACTGTTGATCGGGCCGATGTTTTCCAGACGCAAAACAGGTTCGATCTGGCCGGGGGTATGACGAATGAGCGTCGGTAGAGCGGTCATCGGACGATTTCGATTTGGCAGCACCTCGGTGCCGACAATGGCGTTAATCGTCGTCGATTTACCTGCTTTCATCGTGCCTACAACGGCCAGCACCATTTCCAGGCGCTGAAGCTTGTCTGCTTCACCCCGGAGCATTTGTAAATCTTTCTGGATGCTGGCCTGGGTAAACGTCTGGTGCTCATGACCGTGCTCATCGACCACGACGCCATCTGCATCCTTCATTCGTTGCAGCAGATCGATTTCCACTTCAAGCAAACGCAGGGATTCTTCGCGCAGCAGTTCGATATTTTGCTCGTACATCTGATCTCCTTGAAAATTAGCGGCCCGGATTGTGGTCCTTGAATCTGCCAATGCTTTACTCACAACAGCTGTCACTGCATCAAATAACGAAGGGATCATGGCCAACGCCTCAGAAACTTGAAAACTCACGGTGTGCTATCAGCGAACGTCGTACCCCAACATAAACAACGAACGCTCCAACATGCTTAATGTCACCGTGTAACTCTGCGCGTCGAGAACTTTGCCCGTAGTCCACAGCAAGCGGCTGCTCATCCGCACAAGCTCAGCCCACTCCCTGTTGCGTGCAGGAATGTCGCTGGAGGTGGTATAGATGTTTGTGAAAATGAAGAGGTCTTGCGAAGGATTTCTCGTTTCATCCTTCTGGTTCGCGGTCTTGGTATTCGGGCCCCAGCGAAATGCCAAATCCGCAGGAACCGTGCGCTCAGCATTTGCCAAAAGCCAAGTGCGCGCCAACAACCCCAATGCTGCACCCACACGACCGTCATAAATAATCAAGCTGTCCGGCGCCGCGGCGGCATAGATCTTGGTCATCGCCGAATTCATCAACAGTGTTTTTCCGTTGAAATCGTCCAGCGGGTCTGCACATGCGCGGTCAAGCAACTTAACGGCCCTGCGGATTGAACGGCACAAGGTCTTGGCTGCCGCCTGCGACTCGACCCACTGCAAAGAAGCATCGTCAGCCTTTCGAGCAACGCCACCCCAGGCAAAGATCGCCTTGCACGCGATCAACGCCACGGCTTCATCATTGTTCTCCAGACTCTTGCGCAGCTCAGCGGCGATGCTCGCAAAATCATGCGGGGCAGCCTTTTCAGGCCAGCAATAGTGCTGGTTCGCTTGGCTTAAGCTCTGGCACCACCAATCGCTGGCGCCATGCCGAGCTCTCCAGTCTTTCCAGGAATGGTGCCTACTGACCTTGTAGCGATGCGAAAACGAACCTGCTGCACCTGTCCATAAACCGCTCAGATACTGAGCAAAATCAAATTGCCTGGCAGTGAGCAAACCCTTCCCGACTCGTCGTACCGGGTTCGAAAATGAAAGATCATTGGCTGCGAGAGGCGTCACGAGCCAGACAGCATTAGGCGTCGATGTGCGAATATCGACCACGCCGAGTGCTTGCAGAATTGGCAGTACGTAATTGATGTTGCGCGGGCCGTACGCCCCGCTCAAGGTAACTCTACTGGCACGACAGAGCGGGCCGGATAGCGTCGGATCATTGTTCGACTTGATCAGGCACGGACTTTCAATCCCATGGCTGTGTTGGTGAAGGTAATTCAGCGCAGCTTCGAACGCCGATCTGAGCAGAACGTGGCGCTTGGAGGCGACCAATACGATCACCCGGTCATCGGCGAAACCTTCAACGATGTATTCACTGCGTTGGGACGGAGTCCGAAGTCGACTCAGCTCTCCCATGCGCGACCAGGCACGAGAAATCGTTTGCACCACCCTCTGCGTCATGCTGATTCCTTTCTATCTCAAAGCTGCTCGCGACTGACTGAAACTGGCTGGCCGATCCATCTCCAAGATCGCCAATATGATGTCGAAAAGGCGCACGAAGGTGCTCCCTTTCCCATGATTCCACTTCAGTCTGCTTTGGCAGCGGCGCCCGATTATGCACAGGAAGACATCGAAATGCCATCACGCCGGACACCGACCAAAGTTCTATCGACGCGGCCGAAACTCAATCAGAAACGGCCTTGATTGGCTTACCGTACGAGTTTCGACGGGTGCGCCAAAAGATGCAGTGGCGCAAGGGTTAATGGCACAGTGACCAACGCTTTGATGAATACTCACTTTCAACCCATCGGCACAGCAAACACCGCACTGGCCCGCGCAACGTTTCGTTCGCCGACATGCAAACTAACAGCAGCAAACGCCAGTTGCCGGCCTTTTTTCGAGTACTCCAAACGCACTTCCAGCCACTCGTTCATCTGCACCGCGCCGAGGTAATCCAGTGTCATGCTCGCCGTGATCAATGGCTGCGGAGGGTCGCTGGAAAACGCCATGGCGTAACCCATCCCGACATCGGCCAATGTAGCCAATACCCCGCCATGCAAGGTGCCGCGGCCGTTGGCATGGCGTGAGTCAGTCAATAAGCCCAGTTCCAATTGCAGCCCGCTGCCGCGCGCGTAGATCGGGCCCAGCAAATCCAGCAACGGGCTGCTGCGGGTAAACGGGGTGAATCCTTCGGGAATTGCGCTGGCGTCCATGGTTCCTCCGTGTGCCGGTGACTCACCGGTTTCATTGACCTGAACAGGAGGATTTATGGGCAATCACCTGATGGAGCAAGAACTATACGGATGCGGAATCTCCAGCGATCAACCGCAGAACAGCCCAAGCGATCAACCCGTCGACGCCAAATCCGTGCGCTCCATCATTCGAACGCTGGCAAACGTCGATTCGTTGCGTGCCTGATCAAACGTCGTCAGCGGCTTGATCATTGACGGCTGCGTTACCGGTTTACGGCTCATTTCAGAACCGGATCGCTCATCACTCGGCGGCACGCCAAAGTGCTCGCGATAGCATTTGGAGAAATGCGGGGTGGAGACGAAACCACACACATACGCCAGCTCAACGATCGACAAGGAGGTTTGCTTGAGCAACTGTCGCGCTCGAATCAGCCGCAACCTCAAGTAGTAGCGTGACGGCGTGCATTGCAGGTATTTCTGAAACAGCCGCTCCAGCTGCCGACGTGACAAATCGACGTATTCGGCCAGGTTATCCAGGTCGATCGGCTCTTCGAGATTGGCCTCCATCAAAGCAACAACTTCTTGCAGCTTGGGCTGATGCGTGCCGACCACATGTTTGAGCGGCACTCGCTGATGGTCCTGCTCGTTGCGGATGCGCTCGTAGACGAACATCTCGGAGATGGCGTTGGCCAACTCACGACCATGATCGCGCGCAATCAGGTGCAGCATCATGTCCAGCGGCGCGGTGCCGCCGGAGCTGGTGAAACGGTTGCGATCGAGGGTAAAGAGGCTGGTGCTGACGGAGACACGCGGGAAAGCTTCCTGCATGGCCGCCAGAAATTCCCAATGCACGCTGCACTCGTAGCCGTCGAGCAACCCGGCTTTGGCCAGCGCCCAGCTACCGGTGCACACCCCGCCCAAGCGCTTCGATTGACGCGCCAAGGCTTGCAACCAAGTCGTGTGCTCGCGGGTAATCGAACTCTGGATGCCGACGCCACCGCAGACGATGACCGTGTCCGCCACAGCGGGATTGCTCCACGCTCCATCCGGGGTGATCGGCACACCGTCGCTGGCCCAGACCGCCGCGCCATTGGGGCTGAAGGTATGCCAGCGATACAGCGTTCGCCCCGTCAGTTGATTGGCCATGCGCAATGGCTCGACGGCGGACGCCAGCGACATCAGGGTGAATTTGTCCAACAGCAGAAAACCAACGGTTTGTGTCTTACCGTCGGCCGCGGTGGGGGTCGATGACATCATGTCCTCATAAGGATCAGGCTGAGATGCAGCATCAGGTTCGGGTAAACACCTACCCCACCGACGTGACCCTCGCCGCCGGCGCAGGATGACGCGACGTCACCAGGCCGATAAAGGAAATCGCCAGCGCCAAGCCGATGGTTGTGGTGACTTCAGTGCGGTGTTCCGGGGTAATCATCATCACCGCCAACGCTGCACAAATGAACACGATCACCAGCCATGTCAGCCAGGGAAACAGCCACATGCGAAAGGTCAGCTCGACGTTGCGCTGTTGCAAAATCCGCCGCATGCGCAACTGCGACACGGCAATGGCGAGGTAGACCAGCAAGGCAATCGCCCCGGAGCTGGCCAGCAAGAACTGAAACAGCCCGGCGGGCATGAAATAGCTCCACACGGTGATTGACGCACCGATCACGGTGCTGGCGATGACCGCTGCGCGCGGAACACCTTCCGAGGACGTCGCCTTCAGCATCTTCGGCGCATCGCCACGACGACCGAGCGAAAACAACATGCGCGAGGCAATGTAGATCGAGGAGTTCATGCAACTGGCTACGGCGATCAGTACGACGATGTCGACCATAAACTTGGCATGGGGAATGTTCATGATTTCCAGGGCCCGCTGATAGGAACCTACCGAGGCCAGCAACGGATCATTCCAAGGCACCACAGAGATGACCACGAAAATCGACAGCAGGTAAAACACGCCGATACGCCAGATTACCGAACGCGTGGCCTTGGCAATGTTTCGCGACGGGTCGTTGGATTCAGCGGCGGCGATGGTCACCGCTTCGGTACCGATGAAACTGAACATGATGGTGATGAACGCGCCGACAACCGCCGACAATCCATTGGGCGCAAATCCGCCATGCTCAGCCATCAGCCCGCTCAAGCCGCTAACTTCGCGGTCGGGCACCCAGCCCATCAACACGGCAAAACCGACACCGATAAAACCGATGATCGCCACGACTTTAGCCATGGCGAACCAGAACTCGAATTCACCGTATTTGGACACACTGAACAGGTTGGTCACCACTAGCGCAATGATCGAGCCCAACGCGAACAGCCATGCATCAACCTGCGGAAACCATTGGTTGAGTACATGCCCGGCGGCGAGCGCTTCGATAGGAATCACCAGCACCCAGAACCACCAGTAGAGCCAACCGATAGTGAACCCCGCCCAGCGCCCGATGGCCTGGTCGGCATAGGTCGAGAACGAGCCAGTGTCGGGGTTAGCCACCGCCATTTCGCCGAGCATGCGCATGACCAGCACCACCAGCAAACCGGAAAACAGATAGGCCAGAAGAACCGCCGGCCCCGCCGCCGCAATGGCATGCCCCGAACCTACGAACAAACCGGCGCCGATAATCCCGGCGATGGACAACATAGTGACGTGACGAGGCTTGAAGCCCTGCGCCAGTTGGCTACTCGAATCCGTTGAGTTCGGGCTGATCATTGGTTTTTTTATTCTCTGCTGATCGACATTTAAGCAAGTTGACCGGGCAAACGAGTACGCTCGTTGCCTGCTGAACCTCCCGAAAGAAGCCCGTTCAACCGCCGCAGTTCTTATCAACCCCATGATCTGAATGGGGTTATTTTGATGTGAAGACACGTCACCTTACCCGGCCTGCCGGACGACTCAATAGCCTGATTGCGCCATGGTTGTGTCTGATATCGACATGCAAAGACCGAATGGTCGGGATGGATACCCATAAGTCAGAGAGAAGTCTCTGAATAGCTTGCGGGTTCGTTGTGCCTGCTCGTCTGATAGCATCCTTGCTAGCGAACCCACTCTGCGAGTCAGTTACTACGACAATGGCCATTCTCTACCCTCCTCGATCCTTGCTTGCGAAAGAGCGACTCGACTATTGGAGCGAGGTGGTGTGCGCCACCTATGGCCTGACCAGCCAGCGCACGCTGTCCGACACGCCATTCGATGGTCGTCTCAGCGCTAACACGCTAGGCGATATTCTGCTGACGCACATCTCATCCGCGCCCATCGAATACCAGCGCAGACAGACAGATTCAGGCGTTGAGCAGTTTTTTCTTTGCCTCACCCTCAGCACAGAAGCTGAACTGGAGCAACGCGGGCGACGATCGGTACAGGCTCGCGGCGATATCGTGCTGTTCAACAGTGCCGAACCCTACCAGTGCCGTTTCCCCAAGGGAGACGATCAGATCGTCATTGCGATCCCCCGCGAACGGTTGATCCAGCACTTGCCCAGACCCGAAGCCCTGGTCAGTCGCACGCTCGAGAGCCATTCGGCACTGGCAAGACTGGCCGGCAACATGATGGTTGAAGTGCTCGATACCGGCCTTCAGCAAACCCGTGCCGGCGAACGCTTGAGTGGCGCGTTGCTGGAAGTGCTGGCCACAGCTTTCGAAGGCGCGTTCGACCTCGCGGATCTTGGCCATTCCAGCCGTCATGACGCGCAACTGATGAAAGCCAAGGACTTCTTGCTGGCCAACCTTGAGGACACCGGGCTGGACCTCGCGGCCATCGCACAAGCCATTCATGTCTCCCCGCGCGCACTCAGCCGTCTGTTCGCCATGGAAGGCACAACGGCCACTCGATGGCTGTGGCAGCAACGCCTACAGGCTTGCCGGGCGGCGCTGATGAAGGGCCCGTCTCGCAGCGTCAGCGAAGTCGCACTCTGCTTTGGTTTCACTAACATGGCGCACTTCAGCCGCGCCTTCAAAAGCGCTTTTGGGGTTTCCCCCAGCGCCTTTTCGAAACAGCAATGACCGCTTGGCCAGTCAGGCGAAGTGTCTGGCCAGCTCAGCAAAGCGCACGATGCGGGTCATCGGCACCATGACTGACATTCGGTTGCCTGACCCATCAGGCAACCACTGACAGGATTTGGAGACAGTCAATGAAAGCCTTGGTGTTAAAACAGTCGGGCCACCCACACATCGACAGCACCTTCTCACTGGAACAGTTCGACACGGCTTACGCACGGCTGGAATCACGCCAAGCCAGCGGCACCGTACTTGTTCGCCTCTGAGCCGCCTGCTCGCCCCCTTCAGGAATCTCGGCATGACCCCTTCGAACGATAAAACCCTGCGCCTGCTTTTCCCCCAATGGCAGGGTGGCAACAACCCGCCTTATCATTTCGGCGCGCAACTGTTGGCCTGGCTGGCACCCGATCCGCACGGGCCGGTGGCTGAGGTGCCGGTCGCAATGCCAAGCGACGAGCCATTACCGATGGAGAGCGGGATCCGCGGGCGTAGCGTGTTGTTGCAACAACTGCGCAGTGCGCGGGCGATTATCGATGAGCATGCACCGGATCGGATGGTCATTCTCGGCGGTGATTGTCTGGTGGATCTTGCACCGTTTGCCTACCTCAACGAGCGCTATGCAGGCGACCTCGCCGTGCTCTGGGTCGACGCGCACCCCGACGTGTTAACGCCTGCGGACTTCGCCAACGCCCACGCCATGGTGCTGGGCAATCTGCTGGGCGAAGGTGATGCGGACTTTGCTGGTGCAGTCAAATGTCCGCTGAAACCGGCAAACGTGATGTATGCCGGTTTGATGGAAACAATGCCCGTGGAAACCGCTCTGATTGAACGCCTGGGACTGCAACACGCCAGCCCCGCGCAACTGGCCCACAGCAGCGAACCGGTGTTGCAATGGTTCCGGTCCACCGGCGCAAAACATCTGGCCATTCACCTGGATCTGGATGTACTGGACCCGCAGGGTTTTCGCTCGCTGCTGTTCGCCAATCCAGAAGCGCCCGAGGGTGCATTCGACGGCGTCGCCCAAGGCAGGATGTCCATCGCCCATGTGGTACGGCTGCTGGCCGACATTGCCAGCATTGCTGACGTTGTAGGCATCGGCATCGCCGAACACCTGCCGTGGGATGCACTGGCGTTGAAAAACATGTTGGCGCGTCTTCCGCTGCTCGGTACTGTCTGAGCCATAGACCAGTGATAGCGTTTGGTGCCGTTCCTCAAACGCCACCTCGGGCCTGACGGACATAGAAAAGCCCCTGGCACCCGATGAACCTGTGGCGCTGCTGCTTCGTCCGGTCTTCATCGGGCCAAGTTGTTTTCACCGTTACCGGTTCATTTCGGGACAGCGCCTACCTTTCCTCCTTTACATGGAACGACAGTCGATCCTTGTTCTCTACCGCTGAACCTACAGCGGAGGGATTGACCATGATTGCCCCTGAAACCGGTATGAGAGCGGGTGAGCGTTATCGCATTGAAAGCGTCGAGCGTGCGCCACAATTTCCTGGATTTTTCCTCGACGGCAAGTATTACCTGGGTCCCGAGTTGCAAACGGCCGTCGGCTGGCTCGAAGGGCAGAATTTCTTGTATGACCAACTCGATCCCAATGGCGAACCGGTTTATCCAGGCAGACTCGTTGGCACGATCACCAAGCGAACGCTGGAACTGGCAGATAGTTTGCGTCTGAGCATCGAGGAAGTGCCGTTTCAGGCAGAAGTCGTTACGCCACTCCAGACGTTTGACGAAGCGAGCATTGCAACCCGACCACTGGCGATATCGCGGCGACATGCAGCAGCAGGCTTGCGCCAGCCGATGCAACCTTCGGCGCTTCTGGTTGCAGGCGCTGCATTGCTGGTCGGGCTGTGTCTGCTGGCAATCAATCGTTCTGGTCGTCGAGTCAGGTAGCCTTCGCACGACGCGGGTAGTGGCCGCTGCTTTTTCACGGCCCGCGCTCAAAGGCTGATCGCAGAGCCTGCTTCGCGCATGAAGATTTCCACGGTTTTCGGACCGATGCCGTCGAATTCTGCGAGGCGTTTTTCAAAGGCCTGGCGATCAGCGCTGGCCTCGACCATATGGCAGACCTTGCCCGCATACTCGTCGTTTAACTTGCGGGCCAAGGCGTGAAGGCGTACGGCGGTGGTCTCGTCATAACGCACGTAATGCGCCTCCCCGAGCATCGCGACCAGTTCACGATGGCTACACGCCGCCAGTTTGCGCGGTGTATCGCGCCCGTGTTTATCAGCGATCACCCGATAGGCTTCGGCAGCGATTTCGGCCTGTATCCGCTTGCCCATCAAGAAACTGGCAAGCAGCCATTTGAACAGTGCAGCGTCATCGTTGTGCTTGAGCTGAATGTTCAAATCCTCGGCGCTGATGGTCTTGTTCACCGGTTATCTCCGGGGCTGAAATCGTGGGGTATTTTCGTCCGCGTGTGTGCTTGGCAGACGCTTGATCTTTAGGCCGCCGCCGGTTCCAACCGTTCAAAGCAAAGCGTTTTTCAGCAGCCTGAAACAAACCCCGAAAATCCTTTGAATTTTTTGGGTCGGCAAAACTCATTTGCGTATGAGCGTAAGGAGGAACGCATGAGCAACGTCGACATCTTCGTCATCGAATACAAACTGCACGGCCAGCCAAAGTCATTCGTCATTCGCGCAAAGAGCATGCGCAACGCTGACGCATGGCATTGGGCGAGCTGCGACGCCGGCATTGCGCCGATTCCCAAACCCGGCAAACCGCCGTTGAAAGTCATCTCCAAACCCCAGGCCGAGCGGTTCGGCATCACCGAGGTGAAATGGCGCGAGACGGCAACGGTGGACTGGATGGAGGCTTAGTCATGCTCAAACAGATCGGCAGCACACCCATCCGTCGCGACCATCGCGCCAGCTGTCATTGCGGCGCGGTGATCCTCGAAATCCACTTGCCCGAAGGCCTGCCCGCGCCGCACCGCTGCGACTGCTCGTTCTGCAAACGCCGAGGCGCGATCGTCGCGGCAGTGCCGGCGGCTGACCTGAAAGTGATCCGAGGAAAATCCGCATTGTTGAAGTACAGTTTTGGCCAGCAGGTGGCCGAGCATTTTTTCTGCGGTAACTGCGGCATCTATACCCATCATCGACGCAGTACCAACCCGCAGGAGTTTGGTTTCAATGTCGGCTGTCTTGAAGGGGTTAATCCTTATGATCTGGGCGAGGTGCCGGTAGCGGATGGCGGGGCTTGGCAGTCGCCTTAGCTGGCGAGCGCATCAAGGCTCGCCAGCGGTTCAATGAGCAAGATCGGCATTGCCGAAAGCGACCTGCCTTATTGCACCTTCAGCTCAAGCAACTCACCGCCCTCCTTGCTCAGACGCTCCAGATAAGCACCGGCCTCCAGCAACTGATAAGGAAAGTACAGGCCTGCAGGCGTCGGCGCTCGACCGTCGAGCCCAAGCAATCGCTCCAGCAGCATGGCGACGCTCAGCCCCGTAAGTGCAGCGGCGCCTGCCGGGTGAACGAGGGCATGCCGGGTGTGCAACGGTCGCCCTTGATGATCCTCGCCGATCATTTCGATGAGGATCTCGGTCGACATCGGCCCGCCCGCGCGCCGTGATGAACTCACCCCGCTGGCGAGATTGAACTGAACATTCGGCGCATCGGTCGCGGCCGCCAGCCCAGTGACGTCGATGGATGAAAAACCAGTGGCTTGCATCGGCGTACCGTCCAGCGCACGGAAGCTGACGTTCTTGTCCGCCCCTTCTCGCCAGATGTATTCCCCGTCGCGTCGAGTCAGGGCGGCGGGCAGCATCTTGTTCAGGTGTTCGAAATCCTTGGCCACGGTCGGCCCGCCACCGTCCTCCTCGTCGACCAACGCATCGATGCGGATGTCGCGCACCCGGGCAAAGGCCTCAGCAATGCGCAGCGCCGCTACCGTCGTTGCACCCACCATCCACTCGTAACCCAGCACGATGGGGGACGCGTCAGGGCGATGGATGTAACTGGCGATTTGCGGCGCAATCTCGAAAATGCCGGACGAAATGCTCAGATGCGGAATCTGGCGCTTCTGCGCGAAACGCAGCCCGGCAAGGGAATGATCCATGTAGAAAACCGCCACGGCGCTGACCGGCCGATCGCCCAACCCCAAGTCGTCGGCAGCAGGATCAATGACCACGCCCTGCGCCCCGCCCATTTCCTCGGCAGCTTGTTGCGCCTTGGCCAGGTCGCGGCCGCCGATCAACAATGGGACGTCGGGATAGGCAGCGCGCAACGCTTCGGCAGAACGGTGGCCAATCGCGCCGGAACCGCCCAGGAATAGAATTGGATGAACTGACATATGTATCCTTCCTCGTCTTTTTGGGGTTGCAACTTAGTGTTGGTGCGTGCCCGGGCGTGAGGGTTCCCCGCCATTGCCTGAGCTGGAAAGTGGACCGACGAATGTCAGTTTGAACGGTGTGTTGATGAGGCGTGTTTAGGAGTTTTCCGTAGCTGTTTAAAAGACACTTCGCGTTACCTGCTTAAGGCTACAACGTCTTGCGCCGTTGCCTACGACTACGCCAGAATCCGCCGGCTTGTGCGTCTGGGGTGCGGGTTTTATCGTTTCCGGGTCACTGAAAAACAGTGATGGGGTTTGGTAGCCCGCTTCCATATGACGCATAACGTCACCGTGCGCAGATGCTTTTTCAGCATTTGTCTTATGGTGGCCATGCGCAGGGCGTCCTCGGGCGCGCCGGATTTTCCATATGGGCCGGTCTACCAACCTTCGTATGGCCACCACCTTTCGTTTGGTAGCGAAGGTGATGGCTCCTTAAGTCCCATATGGAGCTTCATCTATGTTCAAACCGACGCCGAATCCACCAGAAACCGATCCAGTCTCACCCTACAAATTCCCAGACTCCCGAACACTCAACGACGCAGCCGAGCGCGCCCTCGATTACTACCTCACGCCAACCCAACGCATCATGGGCAGCGACCAGAAACACGCGCCCATGTTTCTGGCCAACGCCGACTACGACAGCGAGTCCCTGCTCGTCAACGCCAGCGAGTCCCTTAGTTCATCCACCGAAATGCTGTGCAACTTCGCCGCCCTGCTGGACCCAGGCCACCGCAAAACCGCACTGGGGATTGCGCAAGTGGTGATGCTGGGGGAATTGGCGGTGAATCGAGCGCTGGATAATGTTGTGCCGGTGGATTGAGGGGTAATCCCTTTGTGGCGGTGGTGTGGCTGCTGTCACAAAGGGATCAAGATTGCATTGGGCGTCTGCTTTCGGCCAGAAGCGACCGGACTGCCTGATAAATAAATCTGTCCCCATTCCACCCGGCGATGAGTTCCCCTTCCTTGAACCATGAAGGCAATGTGATAGCATGCGCTCGCCCCCGGAGAGGGGGAATTTTTCTACATCCCGCAAGGAATATGCCCCGTGAAAGACTTCGTCATCAGCGTCAACAACACCGTCCTCTATCTCTCCCTAGCGTTCATCTGGCTGGTCGCTATCGTCGCGATTTTCACCAGCGGGTTCCTCCCGGCGCTGGGTATCTTCGTGGCCGGCACCCTGTGCTGGTGCATCATTTCCGGCTTCTGGTTCGTCCAGTCGGCGACCTACGAAGAACTGCGCAAGCTAAACGCAAACAAAGGCTGAAACGTCAGGGTGGAGCAGTAAGTGCCCCGCCCTACCCTGAGCGCTTGGTTCCGTGCCGAGCGCTCTCGCCCACTTTGAATGGCTCGCCTAAATCCCGCATTCTCCGAAATCCTGAAATTCCCGCCATTCCTTTTCTGCCAATAAAAGCCCAGTACTATCTTTCAAGAAATATCCCCGTCCCTTGTTCTCATCCGCTGAGTGACGAACTAAAGGTGGTTTGGTTTGGGACATTTTCTGACTCTGCCATAGCTGACCGACATCAGAGCTGCACTCTCATGGCATCTCAACGATTTACCGGTCGAATACGACTACGTAGAACAAAAAGAAGAAATGGGACAGATTTATTCTCTGAAAATAAATTTGTCCCTTTTTTACTGATCGGCAGCAGGATCAATGACCACGCCCTGCGCCCTGCCCATTTCTTCTGCGGCTTGCTGAGCGTTGGCCAGGTCACGGCCGCCGATCAGTAAAGGTACGTCGGGATGGGCGGCGCGCAAGGCTTTGGCAGAACGGTGGCCGATGGCGCCGGAGCCGCCCAGGAACAGAATTGGATGAACTGACATAGGTATCCCTCCTCGTCTTTTTGGGTTGCAACTTAGTGTTGGTGCGTGCCTTGGCGTGAGGGTTCCAAGCCATTGGCTGAGCTGGAGGATGGATCGAAGAATGTCAGTTTGAACGGCGTGTTGATGAGGCGTGTTTAGGAGTTTTTCGTGGTTGTTTAAAAGACACGTCGCGTTACCTGCTTAAGGCTACAACGTCTTGCGCCGTTGCCTACGACTACGCCAGAATCCGCCGGCTTGTGCGCTTCAAGGGCCACCGGTAACTTGGTTCGCATCACTGATTCCCAGTGATCGGGTTTAGTAGCCCGTGGTAAATGAAAGTGCACAAGCGTCCATCAAAAGGTATTCACGTACCTGCACTCGATGGCGGCTGTGCGTAGGGCGCCCTCGGGCGCGCCGGCTTTCTTCTTTTCCCCGGTCTACTAACCTGCGTACAGCTGCCACCCCCTGTTTAGTAGCTCGGTGCGGCGGCCACATAACAGGAAAAAGAAGAACATGTTCAAGATCACGCCGAACCCGCCGGACACAGATCCGGCCTCCCCGTACGAATCACCCAACTCCAAGAAATTCCACGAAGCCGCCGAACGCGCCCTCGATTACTACCTCACCCCAACCCAACGCATCATGGGCAGCGACCAGAAACACGCGCCCATGTTTCTGGCCAACGCCGACTACGACAGCGAGTCCCTGCTCGTCAACGCCAGCGAGTCCCTTAGTTCATCCACCGAAATGCTGTGCAACTTCGCCGCCCTGCTGGACCCAGGCCACCGCAAAACCGCACTGGGGATTGCGCAAGTGGTGATGCTGGGGGAATTGGCGGTGAATCGAGCGCTGGATAATGTTGTGCCGGTGGATTGAGGGGTAATCCCTTTGTGGCGGTGGTGTGGCTGCTGTCACAAAGGGATCAAGATTGCATTGGGCGTCTGCTTTCGGCCAAAAGCTGACCTCAAGGTGTCTTCGGAATCAAAGGTGATTCAGCCCTCCAATAATTACGGCATTTGCAATCCACAACAGAGCAGCGCGGATCTGTCTTGCCCATTTGCGCGAAGAAGCAAAAAGCGCGGCCCGTTTTTTCGCAGGCCCAACACCACGTTGCGTTTTATGGCCTATCTTGAAGCGTAACTTCACTCGCAGGACTGCATACATGGGCTCTTTTTTGTACGACCTTATCGCCTTCGTCATTTTCGTTCTGGATATCTGGGCAATCATCAATGTGGTGAAAAGCTCGGCAGAAACACCGAAGAAAGTTTTATGGGTGGCGCTGGTCGCGCTTCTGCCAGTGATCGGCCTGATCATCTGGGCAATAAAAGGCCCTCGTAGCGAAACACGGGTATGAGCCTCCAAAACGTTCAGTAGCGGGATCACCCCGCTATGAAAGGGGGCATAAGGTCTCCGGTATTCCTCTAAAAAACACTCAAGCGATCCCCCCGACGGTTATAAATCTGCGGTCATGGGGATGGTTTTCTGATCGCCCAACCTTCGAAAAATCAGCGTCTATACTGCCTCCACGCGACGAACAGCAAGGGATTAGGCAATGTTAAACACAAACATTTCTGCAAGGGCGCTATCCGGTGGTTTGCTCGATGTGTTGATTCGCGCCGGACTGATCACGGTGCTGGTGCTGTTCTGCTTTCAGATCTTTGAACCCTTCCTCAATCTGATGCTTTGGGCAGTGATCCTGGCGATCACCCTGTACCCACTGCACACCCTGCTTAAGCGCAAATTGGGCAATAAAGATGGCCGCGCCGCCACGCTGATCGTCGTGGTCGCCCTGGCCTTGCTGATGGTGCCGATTTATCTGCTGGGCACCTCAATCACTGAATCGGTCGAAGGCGCCCTGGCAATTCTCAAGTCCGACACCGTGACCATTCCGCTGCCCAACGAAAAAATTACCACCCTGCCGCTCATTGGCGAACGGCTCTATGCCTTCTGGTTGCAGTCGGCGACCGACATGAGCAGCGTGGTGATGAAGTTGATGCCGTACATCAAAACAATCGGCTTGACCTTGCTGGGCAAGATGGCTGGGGTTGGCGTGGGCTTTCTGTTGTTTATCGGTGCCCTGATCATCGCCGGTGTGCTGATGGCCTACGGCGACAACGGCGAACGCAGCGCCATCGCCATCGCCACCCGTCTTTCCGGCCCGGAGCGCGGCCGACGCATTGCGACACTGTGCACCGCGACCATTCGCGCGGTCGCCCAGGGCGTGGTGGGTATCGCCTTTATCCAGATGCTGCTGGTGGGCGTCGGCTTCGTGCTTATGGGGGTGCCCGGTGCCGGGCTGCTCGCCATGGTTGCGCTGTTGATGGGGATCATGCAGTTGCCGGTAATCCTCGTGACGGTGCCGGTAATCGCCTATGTCTTCGCCACTGACGGCACCACGCTCGGTACCGTCGTTTTTTGCATTTACAGCCTGATCGCCGGCATGTCCGACAACGTCCTCAAGCCATTGATGCTCGGCCGCGGCGTCGACGTGCCGATGCCGGTGATTTTGATCGGTGCGCTGGGCGGTATGGTCAGCGGCGGGTTTATCGGTCTGTTCATTGGGCCGGTGATGCTGGCGGTCGCCTATCAGCTGTTCTGGCAGTGGATCGACGACCAGCCGCACATCGAGGTTCTGGATGAACTATTGAGCGTTGAGCCACCGCAACGTGGGTCAGCGAACGAGCTCCCGCCGGTCTGAGGCGCATGCGCTTGAAGGCATGTCCTGCCCGCATGAGCCGGTTACTGCTGTGTGCCGCCGTGGGCCTGAGTGGCTGTGTGCGTCTGGGCCCGGACTTCCAGTCACCGACCCAACCTTGGGTTGAGCACTGGAATTTCGGTCAGGCCCTGCCTATCCCTTTTATCGCACCGATGCTGGCGGTGATGAACCGACCGCTGCCGTTCAAGGCCAGCCTGGGCCTGGCCCTGGTGCTGATGATCACCACCGGCAGCGGCTTGCTGCTGATACCGTTGTTGCAGTATTACGCGGCGGTCGGCGTGATGCTGGTTTGCCTGGGCCTGTTTCTGGTGTTCCGCTATGGCATGCGAGGCGGCAGCGCGCTGGTCGCGACCTTCATGGTGGTCGGCTTGACGATGATCAGCGCGGCCGGCGCCACCGACTTCGATCTGGCCCTGCAGGTGGTGGTCTCGTTGGTCAAAGGCATGCTGCTGGCGCTCACGGCGGTGTCGATCAGCCACTGGCTGTTCCCGGATCCCATCGATACACGACCACCCGCCCCCGCACCGACCCTGTCGGCAGATGAGGTCAACTGGCTGGCGTTGCGCGCCGCGCTGGTGGTGATGCCTGCCTTCCTGTTGGCGCTGATCGATCCGGCCAGCTACATGCCGATCATCATGAAGTTGGTCAACCTCGGCCAACAGAGCACCGTTACCAGCGCGCGATCTGCCGGGCGGGAACTGCTCGGCTCAACCCTGCTCGGCGGCCTGCTGGCGATTATCTTCTGGTTCGCCCTGGGCCTGTTCGTCAATCTGTGGATGTTCTTCCTGTGGATGCTGCTGTTCGGGCTGCTACTGGCCCGAAAACTCTATGGGCTGAGCCCTGGCCGCTACACGCCGGGTTTCTGGCTCAACAGCCTGATGACCATGATCATTCTGCTCGGCCAGTCGGTGCAGGACAGCGCCGCCGGCAAGGATGTCTATACCGCCTTCGCGATCCGCATGGGGTGTTCATTCGGGTCACGCTGTATGCCTGTGCGATGGTTTATCTGCTTGATAATCGCCGGCAACGTCGCAACGCCTCTAACCCAACCTCTACAGAGGATCGCACATGCTGATCAATTTCCTCGTGGGTCTGCCGGTGATCGTGCTCTGCGTGGTTTTGCAGGCGGTGTTCCTGGCCCTGTGTGCGCGGCGTTATGCGTCGCAGCAGCGCAAGATGAAAGCGTGCCACTCCAAGACAGATGACGTGCGTTTGTTGTCGATGGTCATGGTGGTGATGCTCATCGGCAACTATGTGCAAATGGCCCTGTGGGCCTTGCTGTTCCTGCTGCTAGGCGAGTTCAAAGACTTCACCAGCGCGCTGTATTTTTCCGGCGTGACCTTCTCCACGTTGGGCTATGGCGATGTGGTTCTGAGCCCGCAATGGCGCTTGCTCAGCCCGCTGGAGGCGGCTAATGGCATTCTTATGTTCGGTGTTTCTACGGCAATCATGACCGCTGCCGTCATGGACATCATCAAACAGAACGCGATTGGCGAACAGGAGCGTTCGCGTTGAAACATTGCGGCTTAGGCCGCGGCTTTCTTTGATGAAGTCGACAATCCGCTCTTGGCCGAAAGCGGACATTCACGACGATCCGCTTCTGGCCAAAAACAGTCGAAAGCACTCATCGAATGTCACGATTGTGGCTACCTTTGACAAGATCAAATGACCAAGCGCAATGAGAAAAACCCAATGCAGCACGAAGCACAGCTAAAAACCCTGCTCACTCAGAATCCTGTAAGGATGAAAATCCTGCACATAGCTCGCGATCTGAACTTGCCGGACTGCTGGATTGGCGCCGGTTTCGTGCGCAGCCTGGTGTGGGGTCACCTGCATCAGCGCCAGTCTTCAGCGCTGCGCGCAGATATCGATATCATCTGGTTCGACCCGGCACGTGCCAGTGCGCAAGTAGATTCGGCACTGGAAAGCATACTCTCTAGCCTCTGTAGCGAATTGAACTGGTCTGTAAAAAATCAGGCTCGAATGCACTTGCGCAACGCCGATGCTCCCTATCGCTCTGCTGCCGATGCAATGACCTATTGGCCCGAAACCGCAACCGCCGTCGCTGTCAGACTTGATCATCACGATGAGATAGAGGTTTTGGCGCCGTTCGGGCTGGAAGATCTGTTCTCGCTGGTGGTGCGGCCAACAGAGCGATTCAGAATCGAAAAACATGCCATGTTTCTGGACCGCATTCGAGCCAAAGCGTGGCGTGAGACTTGGCCCGACTTGATATTTGTCACGGAGCGGTGAGTTCACACTCTCGCCGGTTCTTGCCAGGTACGGCCATTCGCAGACAGCAACTTCTGACGCTATGATCGCAACATTCCATCTCTCCCGAACCCAACCCAATGCCCACCTCAAAAACCCGCCCAAGCCCCGCCCCGCTCCTCACCCCCGGCGAATCCGTGGTCCTCTTCGATGGCGTGTGCAAACTCTGCAACGGCTGGGCACGCTTTCTGATCCGCCACGACCACCAACACCGCGTACGCCTCGCCTCCGTGCAATCGCCCGAAGGCCAAGCACTTCTGGCGTGGGCCGGCCTCCCCATCGATCAATTCGACACCATGGCCGTCATCCGCGACCACCATTACTGGGAACGCTCAGACGCCTTCTTCGAAGTCATCAGCCAACTCCCGACCCGCTGGCAACCGTTGCAGTTGCTGCGCATTTTCCCCCGCAGCCTGCGCGACTGGGCCTACAACCGTATCGCGCTAAACCGCTATCGCCTGTTCGGCAAATACGACACCTGCCTGCTCCCCACCCCAGATCACGAACAGCGCTTCCTGAAAGCCACCGCAGCTACACCAGAAAGCTGAACAACTGCACCGGCGTCATCTTCGTGACCATCATCAGCACGATGACAAACATTCCGGCAAAACCCATCACGCCCATCCAGAACCATTTCCGGTACACGGCTTGATACTGCTCATCCAGCGCCGCGCCCACTTCGCTCGCACTCGCCGCCATCACGCACAGGCGTTTCTGCAAAAGCAGCACCGGCAACCACAGCGAGCCGACGCAGAAGAAGATGATCAACGAGGTCAGCACCCACTCGGTGCTCATGCTCAGCCCCGACAGGCGCATCAGCAGATAACCGGTGATGATCTGCACGAAACCGGCCGGCGTGGTGATCCACGTGTCGAAGCCGACGACCATGCGCGCCACGTGGGCGATCACTTGCGGATTGCGCGTGCGGCTGGCGGCGATCAGGTAGAGGTAGGAGCCCATGCCGAAACCGAACAGAAAAATCGCGGCGATGATGTGCAGGTATTTCAGGCACAGGTAGAGCATGTCAGCGCTGCCCGTCCGAGTAGTTCACGACCAGGCTCAGGTTGGCCGGGTCGTTGATCGCGGCCATGTACTCGGCGACGCTGATTTCGCCCACGCACGGTCGGGCGCCAGCGGCCGGTACGTAGCCCGAAGCCATTTTTGTCGCCAGGGCCACGGCGGCGCAGCTGGGGATTTCCGGGCCTTCGTCGTTCAGGGCGGTGAGTTGCGCGGTCATCGACAGCGGTTTGCCGTCAACCCCAAGGCCCCGCACGTCGATGTACATCGCGCTTTTGCCATCACCGAAACGCTCGAAGCGCAGGCCCAGGCGATGCAGTCTGCCGGCCCACAGGGCATGGTCGCGAACAAGTCCGACTTTCAGTGCCTGCGCCAGCAAACCGTTGGCGATGCCGCCGAGTTTGAGCCCGGCGCCGGCCTTGAACTTCAGGGTCTGCGCGCCATAACGGCTGGCGAAGATGTCCATGTCCGGGACATCGACGTTGGCCAGCAGCCTGGTACCCATCTGCGGCATTTTGCGCAAGGTCAGGTCCAGCCAGCCGGACACTTCATGCACCTTGCCGTTTTTGAGTTGCTTGATCGGTTTGCCGGCATAGGCGAGTACGCCTTCGATGGTCGACAGCCCCGGCATTTTCGCCGATGAGGAAATGCCATGCTCAATCGAGTCGATGCGGGAAAAGCGCTGGCGCTGTTCATCGATGATTGCCGACGACAGCGTCGGCACCGAACTGCAACCGCTGAGGATCGCCACGCCAGCCTGTTTCGCCCGCGCATCGAGCACGTCGATGCCGTTGACGAAAGTTCGGCAGTCCGCCAGATCGCAATAGTTCACACCAGCATCAATACAGCTCTCGGCGACGGCATAGGATTGCCCCTGAAACGGCCCGCCGGTGTGGACGACCAACTGAATGTTCAGCGCGCTCAATGCGGATTTGAACTCGCCGCCCATGGCGTCGCCGCACCAGCCTGTGCAGACGTTGGCTGAATGACGGTTGAGCTCATCGAGTTTATTTTGCAACTTGCGCGGATGGCGCCCCGAAAGCACCAACTCCACATCCGCCATCAACGCCAGATGCCGGCACACGATGCTGCCGAAATTTCCGTAACCACCGACCACCATCACCCTGAACGGCATGCAATTCTTCCCTAAGTCATTCCATCACACAGGCGTGCAGGATATAGGGCCGAACGTCAGCAAGCCATTCAGATCCGTTGCTCGCCACCCATTTGCGCTACTACCGGGTACGCAGCGGTGAAACGCGCGGTTCCGGTTTTGGGGCTTGATCCATTCATCACACCCATTGATCTGCAGCAATATCGATAAGCCGCTGCCGTCGTAATCTGTCTTTGCTGAAATCAGCCGTGCTGTGCGCACGTCACAGGCCTGTGGCCAAGGTGGCGACAAATGAATAAAAAACGCATCGTCTGGGGGAGCATTCTCCTGGGGCTTCCGTGTGTCTTGCTGCCAGTGATTCTGATGGGCTACCTCGCCTGGATGCTCAATCTGGCGTCTGCTCAGCAGCGTCTGGAAACCCTCGCCGCCGTGGCCTCCAGCCGCGCCAACGGCACGTTCAATGAAGCCGCCGGGGCACTGAAAACTATCGCCGGTTCCGAGCTGGCACCGTGCACGCCCGAGAGTATCGATGAGATGCGCCTGCTGACCATCAACACGTTAACGGTGAAGTCCGTCGGCTATGTCGAGCAAGAAATCTACGCATGCGGTTCATGGGGCTTAGTCGGCCATCACGTGACGCCATGGCGCGAAGACTTCACCACCGCCGACGGTGTGCGCATATCTCTCGGTGTGCAGTCGCGCATCGTCCCTGCCAAACCGATGATGGCGCTGCAATACGCGGCCTTCAATGTGCTGGTCGATCCCGCGCAATTTCTCCATGTGATGCTGGACGAAGACCTGCACCTGGCAGTCGGCACCTCTGCCGGGGATCTGGTCGGCGTCTCACGTCCGGGCGCCGAACATTTTTTGACACGCGTGCATTCCGGCCCCGCCTCGGGTCTGCAGGACGGTTATCTCTACACCCTCGTGCACAGCGGCGATTGGGTCGCCATCGCAGCTCTGTCGCGCCGGGATCTGCTGCAAGGCCTGATCCGCATGGAGATGTTGCTGCTGCCGATCGGCGGGTTGCTGGCCGGCATCCTGGCGCTGCTGATCATCAGGCGCACCCGTCAATGCCTGTCGCCGCTGGCCGAACTGCAGCAAGCCGTGCGCAATCGTGAGTTCGTCGTTCATTACCAGCCGATCATGGATTTGAGCGAAGGGACATGCATCGGCGCCGAGGCACTGGTGCGCTGGCAACGTCCGGACGGCAGGCTGGTGCGACCCGACGCGTTCATTCCGATGGCTGAACACAGCGGCCTGATCCTGCCAATCACCGATCAAGTGATCGAGTGTGTGATGCGCGATCTCGGCCCGCTGCTGGTCGAACAGCGCGATTTGCACGTGGCAATCAATCTGGCCGCCGAGGACGTTTGCAGTGGCCGTTTTCTGCCCAAGCTGGAAGCTGCGTTGAGCCAGATCGGCGTGCGTGCGCATCAAATCTGGCTGGAAGCCACCGAACGCGGTTTTGTCGAAATCGACTCGGCCCGCAACACCGTCGATCAGGCCCGCGCACTGGGTTATCTGGCCGCCATCGACGATTTCGGCACCGGTTTCTCCAGCCTTCAACACTTGCAGCAATTACCGCTGGATGTACTGAAGATCGACAAGTCGTTCGTCGACACCATCGACAAGGCCCCTGACGCCGGTTCGGTGATCAACCACATCATCGAAATGGCCAAGAGCATGCGCCTGCAGATTGTCGCCGAAGGCATCGAAACCCCGGCGCAGCTGGATTACCTACGCGATCACGGTGTGCATTTCGGTCAGGGCTGGTTGTTTGCCAAACCGATGCCGGCCGAAGAGTTTCAACGGTTCTATCAAGAGCAGGCGAGCGTTGTGATCGATCATGATGCGCAGGAGGCCGTGCTCCAGTAGGTTTAAGGTTGCCTGCCACCCTACCGTTTGGACAAACGAAACACCGTCATCGGCCATTGCACCCGCGGCGTGCCGTCATTGAACAGACCGACGCGATCCATTTGCGCAGCAGGCAGCCAGAGTGTGCCGTCGCGATCAAGAAACGGCGCATCAACCCAATGCAAGCTTGCGCACCCGGCCAGCACGGCTGCAAGCATCAGCCCATATAAAGGGGCGCGTGCGACTTTTACAGATGTGACGCCGAATTCGACCAAAGTACCGAACGACATGGATCTGCCTCTGATGTGGGTTGATGAAAGAAGCGACACACGACGTGTAGGCTCAGCAGTTCCAAGGAGCTTCGGCGTCGGCGTCGATAGCGTATTTCGCCCGAGCCTGGGTATGTGCCTGCGGATCGACCGAAGCAAGCGCCGCCAAAACGATGTGATAGCGATCCACCTCAAAGAAGCTGCGCAACTCCGCGCGTGTGTCGCTGCGTCCAAATCCGTCGGTGCCCAGGCAGATGCACGGCGCCTGTAAATACGGCACCACCAATTGTGCATAGGCGCGCACGTAATCACTGGCTGCCACGACTGGCGCGTGACCGGGCAGACAATGCAGCAGGTGACTCTGGCACTCGACATCGCCGCCGAACACTTGCTGACGCTGCACCTCGCGGGCATCACGGGCGAGTTCGGAGAAGCTGGTCACGCTCCACACTTCGCTGCTGACTTGCCACTCTTGATCCAGCATGTGCGCGGCGGCAATCACCTCGCGCAGAATCGCTCCCGAACCCAGTAAACGAACCGCCGGTACCTCCTCGCCATAGCGGGCATAGAGGCGCATGCCGCGAATCACATCCGCGTGTTCGTCTGGTTCAAGTGAGGCCTGAACGTAGTTCTCGTTGGTTACCGTCAGGTAATAGAACTCATCTTCTTGCTGCTCAAGCATGCGCCGGCTGCCATGGTCGATGATCACCGCCGCCTCGCTGGCAAATGCCGGGTCGTAGGCGCGGCAGTTAGGCACAGTGGCTGCCATTAACTGACTGGAGCCGTCCTGATGCTGCAGTCCTTCACCGGCCAGCGTTGTGCGCCCCGATGTGGCGCCGATCAAAAAGCCTCTGGCGCGCTGATCGGCCGCTGCCCAGATCAGATCGCCAATGCGCTGAAAACCGAACATCGAGTAGTAGATGTAGAACGGCAACATCGGCTCGCCATTGACGCTGTAGGACGTGGCCGCAGCGATCCAGGAAGAAATCGCACCGGCTTCGGTGATGCCTTCTTCGAGCAGTTGCCCGTCGGTTGATTCCTTGTAATAGAGCAGCGCGCCGGCATCTTCTGGCTCGTACAGCTGGCCGACAGATGAATAAATCCCGATCTGCCGGAACAGATTCGCCATGCCGAATGTGCGCGCTTCATCGGCGACAATCGGCACAATGCGCGGCCCCAATTGTTTGTCCTTGATCAGATGGGTGAACAGTCGCACCACCGCCATGGTCGTCGAGTTTTCACGCTCATCGGCCTTCAGCGCAAAACGGCCATAGCTGTCGAGCGGTGGCACTGCTATGGGTGCAGCCACACCGTTGCGCTTGGGCAGGTAACCGCCGAGTGCCCGTCGCTGCTGATGCAGGTATCGCAGCTCGGGGCTGTCGTCGGCCGGTTTATAGAAGCGCATTTGTGCCACGGCCTCATCGTCCAGCGGCAAGGCGAAACGATCACGGAATGCCTTGAGCACTTCGATATCGAGTTTTTTCTGCTGGTGCGAGGTGTTGCGCGACTCGCCGATCTGGCCCATGCCGAAACCTTTCTTGGTTTTGGCGAGCACCACGGTCGGCCTGCCCTTGTGCTTGCGCGCGGTCTCGAACGCGGCATGCAGCTTACGAAAGTCGTGACCGCCCCGGCGCAACGCATCGATCTGCTCCGGGCTCATGTCTGCAACCAACGCCTGCAACTGCGGGTCCTGGTCGAAGAAATGGCTGCGGTTATACGCACCGTCATTGGCGCCCAGATTCTGGTACTCGCCATCCACCATCCCGGCGAAGTGGCGTAACAATGCATGGCCGTTATCGCGGGCAAACAGTGGGTCCCAGTCCGAACCCCATAACACCTTGATCACATTCCAGCCGGCGCCGCTGAACAGTGACTCCAGTTCCTGAACGATTTGCCCGTTGCCGCGTACGGGTCCGTCGAGACGCTGCAGATTGCAGTTGATCACGAAGGTGACGTTGTCGAGACTCTCACGCGCTGCCAGCGAAAGCGCCGCGATGGACTCCGGCTCGTCCATCTCGCCATCACCAAAAACGCCCCAGACATGCCGCCCCTCTGTCGAGGCAATTCCACGATGCTGCAAATACCGCAGGAACCGTGCCTGGTAAATCGCATTGATCGGGCCAATCCCCATTGAGCCCGTGGGAAACTGCCAGAAGTCGGGCATCAGCCAGGGATGCGGATAGGAACACAATCCGCCGCCCTTCACTTCTTGCCGGTAACGCTCCAGTTGCGACGCCTGCAAACGCCCTTCAAGAAAGGCCCGCGCGTACACCCCGGGGGCAGAGTGCGCCTGGAAATAAACCAGATCACCCCGCCCGGCTTCGCTGTCCGCACGGAAAAAGTGATTGAAGCCGACCTCGAAAATTTCCGCCGCCGAGGCGTAACTGGCGATGTGACCGCCCAATTCGCCATAGGCCTTGTTCGCCTTCGCCACCATGGCCAGGGCGTTCCAGCGAATGATCGAGGTAATGCGCTCCTCCATCACCAGATCCCCGGGATAAACCGGCTGCTGTTCGAGCGCGATAGTGTTCTGGTACAGCGAATACGCACTCGCCGTCGTTTGCACGCCGAGACGGCTGGCCTGCTCGGCCAGGCGCAACAGCAAGAACCGCACGCGCGGTCTGCCGCCGACTTTGGCGACACCTGCCAGGGCTTCCAGCCACTCGTTGGTTTCAATGGCATCGATGTCTTCGTGAACCGGCGTTCCGTGGGTTGGCCGTGGCGCGGTATCTTTCATGGCAGAACACCCTGACAGGTTGAATGGAAGACTGGATCAGTTCGAGACGTGCTCAAGAAATATCAGTTGCAGCGGCTCCTCCAGGAGCTCATCCGCCGCGGCGGCAAAGCGCTTGAAGTAAGGCATGGCGAAATGCGCATCCAGTGCCGCCTGATCCTTGAAGGCCTCGCGCATGTAGAACGTGCCGCGCTGGTCGCGCAGTTCAAACAACACATAGTCGAGATTGCCCGGCTCTGCGCGTGTCGGTTCCACCAGCGCCAGCAAGCCTTGTTTCAAGGCCTGTTCCTGGCCTGACTTGGCCTTGAGCACGGCAATCGAGATCAATGCTTCTGTAGACTTGCTCATCTTCAATACTCCAGGGACCGGTTGCATTCAGAGAAAGGTAAACAGCGACTGGGCCGGCAAGCGTGACTTGGGCAGGCCTGCGTTGAAGTCTTCGCTGCTGTGATAGCCGAGGCTGACCACGACCAGACTGGTGAAGCCCTGTTCGCGCAGGCCCAGTTCACTGTCGAGGACTTTGCTGTCGAAACCTTCCATCGGCGTCGCGTCGATACCCAGCGAGGCGGCACCCAGCAGCAACGTGCCCAGCGCGAGGTAGGTCTGCTTTTCCATCCAGTGCTGCAGGTCTTTCTGATCGAAGCGATGCAGATCGACAAAACCGCGCCGCCCACGCTCCTGCCCTGCTCGCGCCTCGGCATTGTGAAAACGCCCGTCCATGGCTTCCTGAGCCAGCAACGCTTGCAAGTATTCCTCCGGCAGATGTGTGCGAGTGCAAAAGACGATGACGTGCGACGCGTTGAGTATTTTCGGCTGGTTGAAGCTGAACGGTCCCTGGGTACTGTGGGCGATTCGCGCCCGGCTCTGATCACTCTCGGCAACCACGAAATGCCAAGGCTGAGAGTTGACCGACGACGGGCTGTTGCGCAGTTGTTCGAGCAGCAACTCCAGTGTGTGCCTGGGGATCTTGCGGTCGGCATCGAAAACTTTTGTGGTGAATCGGCGCTTGGCCAGAGAAACGAGATCCATGATTGAACTCCTGATCTGAAAAGTGAAAACGCAGAACTCAATGCCGCTTGAAAATCAGCGTGTCGGCGCCGGCGCTGCGTCGATCTTCAGACGCATCAGGCTGTAAGGCTTTTGCCGCTGATCCTGCCCGGAACGGAATGCCGCCTGGCGATGCAACTGGTTGGCGATGAAATACAGATAGCCGTCGGGGCCAATGGACAATGTGTCTGGCCAGAGCAGACGCGGGTCGTGGACCAGCGTTTGCCATTGGCCATCCGGCAGACGCTTGCGGATCGAGTTGTGCTCGTAATCGCCGGCATAGATGGCGCCGGCGGCGTCAGCCTCCAGACCATCGGACGCGCCCTTCTCCCCCAGATCCTGCACGGCAGCCGTCAGTTGCTGTTCACTGAAGTTGGCATCACGCAGCAACGCGGTGGACACCGAATACAGGTGCCGACTCGACAGCGGCGTGAAATACAGCGTCTTGCCGTCCGCCGACAGCGCGATGCCATCCGAGGCCACGCCCAGCGGTTTGCGCTTGCCGTCCGGACCTTCAACGGTGAGTGGCAGGCCTTCAACCACCGGGACAAAGGTCGGGTCAACCGAGGTCGCCGGCACACCGCTCAAACGGCGCATGGCACTGCCGCTGGCGATGTCCATGACGATGATCGCACCCGGTCCGCGCAGGGACGAGTCAGTGAGATAGACCGTCCCCTCTGGGCCTGTGCGAAAGTCGAAACGCATGTCGTTGACGTAGGTACTCGGCAACATGACGTTGTTCGGGAACACCAGACGCTTGACGATCTTGTTGCTGACCAGATCCACCGCGATCAGCTTCGCGCCTTTGGGTTTTGGGTCGGCGAAACCCGGCGCGGCGGTATCGAGCAACCAGACACGGCCCCGCCCGTCGGCCACCACGCTCTGGACGCTGATCAGACCATCACTGGGATCGTTGAGGTTTTCCCGGTTGATCGCCGCGTTCGGGTAAGCCACGACTTTGCCGTCGCGGATCTCGCCCACGGTGAACGGCACGTTGTCGCCCCAACGCGGGAAGTTGACGAAGATGCGCCCGGTCTCGGTGACGGTCACGCCGGTGGGCATCGCGTCATAGAACGCATGGACCTGTTCGAGCGTGCCGAACGATCGGTCGGCGGGGGCATTGGCCGGCAACGCGACGGCGCTGATTGCATGGGCGAACGGCGCCGCCATGACCATGACCAATGCAGCAGAAAGCTTTTTCATACGCATGAGCTGCTCCTGACCGGCCCGCGTACAGGCCCGTCTGAATGAGTGAAATCAGAAACCTTCGAGCACCAGTTTGCCTCGGGCCTTGCCGCTCTCGACCAAGGCATGGGCACGGCGCATGTTTGCTGCGTTGATCGCGCCAAAATGTTCACCGACAGTCGTTTTCAAAATGCCCTGGTCAATCAGATCGCTGACGCGATTGAGCAGATGATGTTGCTCGATCATGTCCGGGGTTTCGTACAGCGAACGGGTGAACATCAGCTCCCAGTGCAGCGACAGCGACTTGCGCTTGAGCGGCATCACGTCGAGGCTTTCAGGATCGTCGATCACGCCCAGACGCCCTTGTGGTCGAAGTACTTCGATCAGCTGGGCAAAATGCTGCTCGGTATGGGTCAGGCTGGCGACATGGCTGACCTCGTCAATGCCCAGTGCCTGCAACTGTGCGAGCAGCGGCTGACTGTGATCGATGACGTGATGCGCGCCCAACTGCCGGACCCAGTCAGCCGTTTCCTGCCGCGAGGCGGTGCCGATGACAGTCAGCCGCGTCAACTGTCGGGCCAGTTGCACCAGCATCGAGCCGACGCCGCCCGCTGCCCCCGTGATCAACAGGCACTTGCCCTGCCCTGAACCTTCGCTGACACCGAGACGGTCGAACAACAATTCCCAGGCGGTGATCGACGTCAACGGCAATGCTGCCGCATCCGCTGCACTTAACGAACGCGGTTTGTGCCCGACGATTCGCTCGTCCACCAGGTGAAATTCGCTATAACTGCCGGTGCGGGCAAGGGAGCCTGCGTAGAACACTTCGTCGCCAGGCTGAAACAGCGTCACTTCAGCACCGACCTCACGGACGATGCCTGCGGCATCCCAGCCGAGGATTTTCGGTTCTTTGGTGAAAGTGCCGGCGCGCACTTTGGTATCGACCGGATTGACCGACACCGCACGAACTTCTACGAGCAAATCCCGTGGGCCGGGAGTCGGCACCGGCAGGTCGATGTCCTGCAACGATTGCGGATCTTCAATGGGCAAAGCGTGTTGGGTGAAGGTGATGGCTTTCATGGAAACTCGCTGTCTGAAGAGCTGATGTGCTCACTTGCCGCCATCTTCGACTTCCCAGGCACAAAGAAAAACCAGCAGAATGGGCCAACACTTTCACTACAGGAGTGAAAATGATCCGCATTGATGATCTTGGTTTGTTCACCCGCAGCGCCGCGCTGGGCAGCTTCACCGCTGCCGCCCTTGAGGCCGATTTATTGCCCGGTCAGGTGGCCGCGGCGATCAAGCGTCTGGAGCGTGAACTCGACGTGCGCCTGTTTGCGCGCACCACCCGCAGCCTGCGATTAACCGCCGAGGGCGAGCAATACTTGCCCACCGCCCACTCGGTACTGGAGGCGCTCAAGCAAGGCCAGGAAAACCTACGCGGTGAAAACGCCACGTTGCGCGGCGTGCTGCAAGTGACGGCGCCGTCCGATCTGGGGCGCAACATTTTGCTGCCGTGGCTTACGCTGTTTCGCCGCCAGCACCCGGAACTGACCTTGCGATTTTCCCTGTCGGACCAGATCGCAGACTTGTTTCGCGACCCGGTAGACGTCGCGATTCGATACGGCTCGAATGAAGATGCCAACTACGTGGCGCTGCCGCTGGCACCGTGGAACCGGCGGGTGCTGGTCGCCGCACCGGAATACGTGGAGCGCCACGGATACCCGCAAACACCGGACGATCTGCACAACCACCCTTGCCTGCTCTACCAGCAAGGTGGCCGGGTCTACGACAAGTGGAGCCTGGGCAGTGAAACGATCCAGGTCTCGGGACCGATGTTCAGCGACGACGCCGACGTCGTGCGCCGCTGGGCGTTGAGCGGCGAAGGCATCGCCAACAAATCCTGGCTGGACGTCAGTGCAGACGTGATCGCAGGGCGACTTATCGTGCTGCTGAAGGATTTCCCCGGCAATGCCTCACCCTTGAGTCTGGTGTGCCCGCATCGCAAGCAGATCAGCCCGGCGGTGTCTCAGCTTTATACGTGGTTGAGTGACCAGTTTGCCGCTCTGGAACGCATCCAATAGCCCCCCCGTTGCTTGCCACATTGACGAACCGCCCGTCGGATGTTCAGATGCCGCCCTGTTTCAGGTGCCCCCTGCCGCCGTGCATGGGGTGAAACGGGAAACCGGTACGTTCTTTTCGAACAAGTCCGGTGCTGCCCCCGCAACGGTATGCGCGTGATGCTTTCGACAGACCACTGTGGCCACTCGGCCATGGGAAGGTGAAAGCCTCGATACGCGCGAGCCCGGAGACCGGCCTGAAATGCTGTTTGGCAAAATCCTGCGGTGGGCGGGCATGGGCCGGTATTGGCTGTGCGCGATGCCTTCTCCTGCATGCTCTTCTGCGAAGATCCTTTTCGAGAAGACAATGATTCGACCTTTCAACACTTGTGCTCCAACCCTGTTCCTTGGCTGCCTGTTCAGCCCGCTGCTGCTGGCCGACGACACGCCGCTGGAACTCAATCAGCAAATCGTTTCTGCACCTTCAGTGGAATCGACCACTGTCGCCGACATGGCCAAGTTCGGCAGTAAAGTCGAGATCGTCAGCCGCGAACAAATCGAGCGCGCCGGTCCGAGCGCCGATGTCAGCCGTGTCATGCAGATGTTCATTCCCGGCCTGTATGTGGCGCCAAAAAACGGTCCGTTCGACTACGGTACCTATTCGCTGCTCGGCGGGCGCAACGACGACACGCTGATCCTGCTCGACGGCGTGCGCCTGAACAATCGACTGTACGGCGGCCTGTATCTGGATACCCTGCCGGCCAACGCCATCGAACGCATCGAAGTGCTCAAAGGTGGCCAGAGCCTGTTGTTCGGCACCCAAGCGGTGTCGGGGGTGATCAACATCGTCACCCGCAGCCCGCAGAGCCGCAAAGCTTCCGGCGAAGTGAATCTGGGCGTCGACAGCTTCGGCGGCACCAGCGAAGACGCCCGCGTCGAGAATATCTTCAGCAACGGTTTCGGCGATCTCGGCTTGCTGGCGTACGTCAGCCACAATGTCTCCGACGGTTACCAGCCGTATCGCAACCGCGACATGAAAAACGTCAGCGAGAAGAACCGTGCCTACGAAGTCACTACCTTCGGCGGCAAGGCCATTCAGTCGTTCGGCGATGATTCGCGGCTGGAACTGTTCTACCAATACGCCGACGCCAACCTCGATTTCGCCCGCCCGGTCGACAATCACACGACCACCAACGATCGCGTGCAGCAGATCGCCACGGCGACCTTCGAGCAGAACATCAACGAGCGCCTGAGCTACTTCGTCAAAAGCCATATCAACGACTGGGACACGCGCTACACGCGGGTCAACAACGTCGCCGGTGGCGGCACCAAAGTCATCAATCACAACGACTATTGGGGCTTCACCGATTGGGGTGTGCAGGCCGAAGGCAAGGCTGAATTGCCCGGCGGCCATGTGCTGGTGTTTGGCACCGACAATCAATGGTTCAAGGGCCAGGACGATGTACTGATCATCGATAACGACAAGGCCGAAGCCCATGCGTTCTACACGCAACTGCGCCCGCAGATCGACGCTCTGCCCGACTGGCATCCAAGCATCGGTGTGCGCCACGAAGCCATGAGCGGTGGCGACGGTGCCACGGTTGGCATGCTCACTTCGCTGTATGACCTCAACGACAACTGGTCCGTGCGTGGCCAATACGGCAGCGCCTACAAACTGCCGAACGCCGAGCAACTGTTCGTCAATGAACCGGGCGACGAGATCGGCAATCGCAATCTGAAACCGGAAAAAAGCCGCAACGCGGAACTGGGTGTCGACTACAAAGGCTTCTTGCTCGATCGCGAATTCAGCGCCAGCGTGACCCTGTTCAAACGCAAGATCGACGACTTGATCACCCTCGACGGCATTCAGTGGGTCAACGGTGAAGGCCTGGTGCGCATGCGCGGTTTCGAGGCTGACGCGAAACTGGCGCTCAACGATCAGTGGAGTCTGCAAGCGGACATGACCCGCAACCTCACCGAATCGCGCACGGGGGCGACCATCAATGACATCCCGAGCTTCTTCGCCCGTTCCCGCGTGGGTTACGAATCGGAAAATCGCCTGTGGGGCGTTGGCGGTGCGATCCGCTATATCCGCGACATCAAAAGCTCGAAGCAAGTCGAATACGGCAACTATTCAGTGGTCGACGCCGACGCTTATCGCTACCTCGACAACGCTCGCCAACACCGCGTGAGCCTGCTGGTGGAAAACCTTTTCGACCGCGATTACGTCACCAGCCGTTCGAGCAATGTCGACAACCTCGGCCGGCCGTTCACCTCCGAAGTGCGCTACACGTACCGCTTCTGATGAGTGAGATCAAAACCGTCGACGGCGTCGACACGCACCCGGACTGGTCGCACGTTCCCGAGCATGCGCGCCATGTGTTCCTCTGCACCGGCCCGCGCTGTACTCAGCGCGGCGCCCAACAGCTATGGAAAACCTTGCGCCGACATTTGCTCGCGCACGATCGCATCGAAACGCCGGGCGGTGTCTTGCTGACGCGTACGCACTGCCAGTTTCCGTGCAATCTGGGGCCGATTGTCACGGTGTATCCGGAGCGCTGCTGGTATGGCGTGCGCAGCAACGATGAGGTGCGGCGGCTGGTCGAGGGGCATCTGGTCGGCGGTGAAGTTGTTGCGGATTTGCTGATCAAGGCGCGGACATGAGGAAGCTCTGGTGTGGGCTCGGCGCCCTGCTCTGCTCGTCAGCGCTGCTGGCTGACAGTTTCAGCAATTGCGGCGAAGACTGGCACCTTGCGCCAACACCGCCCTCGCGGATTGTTGCGCTCAACCAGCATGCGGCCGACATCGTGCTGGCCTTGGGTGCGGGGCCATTGTTGGTCGGCGTGGCCTATCTGGATGACACCTTTTCCGGGCAGCGACCCTCGGAGTATTTCGGCGTGCCGGTGATCGCGCGGCAGTACCCGTCCAGCGAGGTGCTGTACGCGCAGAAGCCGGATCTGGTGATCGGTGGTTTTGCCACCGCATTCGGCGACGGGGTGACCTCGCGCTCAGGGTTGGCGCGCAACGGTGTCGGTTCGTATTTGCTGGAGTCGGCCTGCAACGGCCATTCGCTGGATTACTTCGCGCATGTGCGCAACGACTTGCGAACGCTGGGCCAACTACTGCACAAACAGCCACAGGCGCAGCAATTGAGCGCGGCCAT
Organism: Pseudomonas sp. SDT291_1_S447; assembly: GCF_054070155.1. NCBI lineage: Bacteria > Pseudomonadati > Pseudomonadota > Gammaproteobacteria > Pseudomonadales > Pseudomonadaceae > Pseudomonas > Pseudomonas sp. SDT291_1_S447. Next base: position 32,989 of record NZ_JBSVXS010000014.1, on the reverse strand, counting down.
GGACGCCGATCTCGCCAGCGCCAAAACCTTGGCCGGTACGGGTAAACCGCTGTCGGTGTTCTATCTCGACAGCGAAGTAAAAGGCCTCGACAGCGAAGGCCGGCGCGGCTTTGTCACTCCGCTGCTGGCGGCTGCCGGGGCACGCAATGTGTTCGCCGACATTGATCTTTATCGGGTGACCGTCAACAGCGAAACCCTGCTGGCCAGCGACCCCGACGTGATCCTGCTGGCCGACGCCGAATGGTCGCCGGCCAGTCGCAAACGCTATCTGTTGACCCGTGACCCGGTGCTCTCGCAACTGCGCGCCGTGCGCGAAAATCGCCTGATCGACATTCCCTTCACCCATCTGCTGCCAACCCTCAACAGCGGTCGAGTGGCGCTGGACCTGGCCCGCCAGCTCAACGCCTTGAACAAAAAATAAATGAACCTGCCGCACCCCACGCCACCTAACGCATAGACCATCAGGAGGTAGCCAATGCAAATCGAAACCGTGTGGATCGTACTGGCGGCAGTTCTTCTGCTAATCGAACTCTGGGCCATCAATCGGGTGCGCAAGAGCGAGGGGAAATCGAGCAATAAAGGCGTGTGGATCGTGCTGATTGTGTTTGTGCCGCTGTTTGGCTTGATTGCCTGGGCATTGGCAGGGCCCAAGCATGTCCGTCAGCATTCGGCGTCGTAAGCGGATTTCTTAGCCGTCGCGCGGTGCTTGCCAGCTGAGAAAGCGGTGATCTGCAATGCTGGCAATGCCTTTTTCATGCAGGCTGCACGAAGGCTTTTTGCCTGTGACGTCGTAAGCCCTTGATCTGTAGCGGTCGATTACCAGCCATGGATTGGCACGCCAAATGCCACTGATTCAGGGCATTCACAGCACCGTGAAACAACGGCCTGTGTTCACTCCGTGACAGCAGAGGCAACCCCCATGAACGCTATCGACCTTCTCAAAGCCGATCATGCAAAAGTCAAAGACATCCTCAGCCAACTCAGCGACTCGACGGAGCGGGCGCTGAAAAAACGTGTCGAGTTGTTGGGCAAACTGGAAATGGAAATCTCCATCCATACCCGTCTCGAAGAGGAAATCCTCTACCCCGCGTTCAAGGCCGCCGGCAGCAAGGAACAGGACGTCATGTACTTCGAAGCCAAAGAAGAACACCGCACCGTCGATTCACTGGTGCTGCCCGATCTGAAACTGACCGACCCGGGCACCCCGGAGTTTTCCGGCCGGGTTAAAGTGGTCAAGGAACTGCTGGAGCACCATATCGAAGAGGAAGAAACGGAAATGTTCCCTCAGGCGAAAAAGCTCTTGGGCAAGGAAAAACTCGAAGAGCTGGGCGCGCAGATGGAAGCCATGAAAGCCAGCTGCAAGAAGGAAATGGCGGCGGGAAATATGGCAGCTTGACCCGTTGCAAGTGGACGAGCCCGGCTTTGGCCGGGCTTTTTTCTGGTTGCCACTCGGCCCCCACCGCCCAGAGCGTTTTTTCAGAATTCCGGAGACGCTTGATTTAGACTTGCCGACTTTTTGCAGCAAGGGATTTGCACGTGCAACGCATCGTCATTCTGGGCAACTCGGGCAGCGGCAAATCCACCCTTGCCCGCGAGATCGGCAGGCGCCTGGGTCTGCCAGTGATTCACCTCGACCCGCTATTCTGGGAACCGGACTGGGTAGAGCCGGACAATGAAGTGTTCCGCGAACGGGTGCGCCAAGCCGCGGCGGGCGACTCCTGGATCTGCGAAGGCAATTATTCGCGGCGAACCTTCGATCTGCGCTTGCCCCGTGCCGAGCTGGTTATCTGGCTGGATACGCCACGGTTGACCTGCATGAAGCGGGTCATTCTGCGCAGCGCACTGAATCGCCCACGCGCTGATTTGCCGGTGGGCTGCACCGAGCGTCTGGACCGAGCCTTTCTGCATTTCCTGAAATACGTGTGGAATTTTGACCGTATCAATCGCCCGAGCATTGAAGCAATGCGTGCTACCGTCGGACCGCAGATCCCGGCCATTCACTTGCGCGGACCGCAGCAGATTTCAGCGTTTCTGGCTGAACTGGCCGATGTTGCCAAAACCTCAATGCACCCGACGCTGACACGCTGACATTCAAGGAGAGCAGCATTGACGTTAAGCAAGGACGTGTCATTTGCCTATCAGGATGTCTACCACTACCTCGTCGGATTGATAGAGGCCTCAAGTGGCACGCCTGAACAGAAACTGCCGTCCTTGCGACAACTGGCCCTGCGCCTCGGCGTTTCGGTGTCGACGACCAAATACGCCTACGCACTGCTTGAGGACGAAGGCAGAATCCACGCCAAAGCGAGATTTGGCTATTTCACCCGGCCAATACCGGCGGCGCCAGTGACCGCCAACTCCGGCAATCTTCTGGACCACGTCTTCGCCAGCGCCCGTCGGCCCGGCATGCTGGCGCTGAGCAGCGATGCGCCGGCGATGCTGCTGTCGCTGCAAGGCCCATTGTTGACAATGGAGCGCGAACTGACCCGCCAATACCCGCACTCGCACGCGCCGCTTTATCAGCCCCTAGGTGAACCCGAATTGCGCGCGGCCCTGGCTGAACACTACACCCGTTGCGCTCACAACCACTGGCAGGCCGAGCACGTCTATATCGGCGCAGACCTGCGCAGCGTGCTGGAATTATCACTCAGTGCCTTGAATCTGGGCGGCAGCGTGGCGCTGGTCGAATCGCCCTGCTCGTGGGCAATTCTGCGCCAGTTGCAGGCGGCCAACATCCGTGTCATCGAAATGCCCCTCGGCGATGACGGCCGCTTCGATCTATCCGCGTTGAAGGCGTTACTCACGCACGAACCGGTGCGCCTGGCGGTGCTGTCCTCCACGATGAATATTCCCCAAGGCCAGTTGATGCCAGCACAGGATAAACAGCAGATCTGTTACTGGCTGGCCGAGCGGGAAATCTGGCTGTTTGAAAACGATACGTGGGGCGAGTTGAGCTTCTCCGATTCACCCGCGCGCTATCGCGATTTTGCCGACCCCGACAAGCTGCTGGTGTTCTCGACGTTCGACAAGATCATTGGCGGCGAAGCCCCGTATGGTTATGTGCTGTGCCGCCAGCATGCAACGCAATTTCATCGATTGTTTATGCAGCGTGGGTTTCGCCTCTCGCCAGTGCGGCAGAAAGCTATTGCCAGACTCTACAACTCCAGGCGCATCGACCAGCACCTGACCACCCTGCGAGCACTGTTGCTCAAGCGCATGCAACAGCTACAGACTTTGTTGGAAGAACACGGTAACGGTCAGTGGCAGGTAGTCACCCCACAGGGCGGTGCGAGCTTCTGGCTCAAAGCTGTGCGTCCAATCGACATGCAACGGGTGTTCGAGCGCCTGCTGACCGAGCGGATCGTCATCGCCCCCGGCGAGATCTTCAGCCAGCAAGGCGCCTTCAAGCAGTACCTGCGCCTGAGCTACACCCTCGATTGGGACAAGGACATCGGCCACGCGGTGCAACGACTGGCGCAGGCGTTCACCGAAGAAAACCGCGTCTACAGTCCATAGCAATGCCGCGCCTCAGGAAACCGGCCATGGCGCACATCGTCGGCAAACTGTGCGCAAGCATCGCTGATCACCGCGCCGACATCGGCGTAGCACTTGACGAAACGCGGCAGATGCTCACCGCCCAGGCCGAGCACATCTTCGGTGACCAGCACCTGGCCGTCGCAGTCCGGTGAGGCGCCAATGCCGATGGTGGGCATTTTCGACTCCAGGGTAATCTGACGCGCCACGCCCTCCGCCACACCTTCGAGCAACAGGCTGAAGGCACCCGCGTCGAGATTGGCCCGGGCATCTTCGGCAATCACTGCACCGGTTTCAGCGGTCAGGCCCTGGGCCTTGAAACCGCCCATGACGTTGACGAATTGCGGCATCAAGCCGACATGGGCCATGACCGGAATCCCGCGCGCCACGAGAAACTCGACAGTAGACGCCAAGGCCTTGTTGGCCTCCAGCTTGACCGCGTCGCAACCGGTGCGCGCCAATACCTGAGCGCAATTACGAAAGGCCTGCTCGTGAGATTCCTGATAACTGCCAAACGGCATGTCGGCCACCACACAGGCCAGGCGCGTGCTATCGACCACCGCCCGCGTGTGGCCGATGATTTCTTCGAGCTGCATGCTCAGCGTCGAGGCGCGGCCATAACCGACCATGGCCGTGGAGTCGCCGACCAGAATGAAGTCGACGATCGGGTCGATCAGCTTGGCGATACTGCTGGAATACGCCGTCAGTGAGACGATTTTCTGTTGGCCTTTCATGGCGACCAGTTGCGGCACGGTCAAGCGTTTGGTGCGGGTATGCAGGCTCATGGGCGACTCCTTGAGGCAGCCGTCCGTAAACGATAAATGTCGCCGAAATCAACGCGAAAATATTTCATACAGTGCTCAATCCAAAAGGTTTCGAGCGCTCGATTATTCGCCTGACGTAAAAACATTCAATGCACAGATCTACCTGAAAAAGCGACCCAGGGGCCCCCCGCGTCAGTCTGCCCGGTTGAAATGCCGATAGGCATCGGGATGCTTTATTTCGTCGTTTAACGCAGGATGTGTTGCTCGTGCAGCGCCCGCCACGCCTTTTCATCCAGCACGCCAAATTCCTCACGTCCTAAAGGAAAGCTATTCATGGAAGAAGTCATTACCTACCGAACCGCCACCGCTGAAGATGCGCTGGCGATGTGCGAACTGGGCCAATTGCTCAATTCGGTTCACCACGCCGCCCGCCCCGACATCTACGCCGCCGCGACAGATGATTTTGCCCGCGACTTGCCGCACTGGGCCGGGGTATTCGAAAAACCCGGGCAGATTGTCTTCATCGCCAGCGCCGGTGAACGGCCCGTGGCGTTCATTACTGCCACCCTGTCCGCCAGCGCCGGCCCTTTGGTGCAGCCGCAGAATGTGGTGCGCATCGGCTCGGTGTGTGTCGCCGAACCGTTCTGGGGCAAAGGCATTGGCCGCGCACTGATTCAGCGGGTTAAAGACTGGGCCATGGAGCAGAATGCACAGGACTTGCGCCTGACGGTCTGGCCTTTCAACGAGCGCGCGGTGCGCATGTATGCCGAGTTCGGCTTCGAGACCCGCGCCCTGGAGATGGGCGTGCGTTTGTGAGGAGCGGCCAACTCCGATCATGAATAACCCCGGCAAAATATCAGCACGAACCCTATCGAATGGTTCGATCCTGCCGACAACATCCTGTGTGGACAGCGAGAGGTTTCAACGACGCAAGTCCGTCCCGTATAAAGCTACTTTCAATGACGATTCAAGAGGCTGCACCCATGAGCAATGCCTGGAACGAAGGTTATTTCACGGACGAAGGCTACACCTACAGCTATAGCCGGGAAATCAATCCGGTTTTCCAGCGTTACTGCCTGTTGTTGCGCGGCTTTGCCGGCCTGGACAATCCCGACGGTTATCACTGCGAGCTCGGTTTTGGTCAGGGTGTATCGATCAATATCCACGCCACGGCCAACCCGGCAGGCTTCGTCGGTACCGACTTCCACCCCGGTCAGGCGGCCCATGCCATTGAGCTGGCGGAACTCAGCAACAACGGTGCAAAACTCTATGACGACAGCTTCGAGCAACTGCTTGCGCGCCATGATTTGCCGCAATTCGACAGCATCAGCCTGCATGGCATCTGGACCTGGGTCAGCCGCGACAACCAGAAGCTGATCGTCGAATTCGTCCGCCGCCACCTCAAACCGGGTGGTCACCTGTACGTCAGCTATAACGCATTCCCGGGCTGGTCGCCTTCAGCGCCGTTGCGCCAGTTGTTCAGCCTGCACGACCGCTTTGCCAGTCACTCGACGCGGGCGGATCAGCGCATCGATGCCGCGTTGCAGTTTTCCGAAGCGCTGCTGGCGGCCAACCCCAAGTACGCCATCGCCGCGCCGAGTCTGGGCGCCCGGCTGCAGACCATCAAAGGTCAGGACCGCCAATACGTCGCTCACGAATATTTCAATCGCGACTGGAACTGCATGTATTTCGCCGACATGGTGGATGCGCTGGCCCCGGCCAAGCTCGATTACGTCACGACGGCGGTGCCGCTGGATTCGGTCGACGTACTCAACCTGAGCGCCGAAGGCCTGGCCTTTCTCGACGGTATCGAACACCCGGTGATGCGCGAGCAGGCGCGTGACTACTTCGTCAACCAGGCTTTCCGTCGCGACCTGTATGTGCGCGGTGCCAACCGACTCAGCGCTGCCGAGCGCCGGTCGCGAATGCTCAATACGCGATTTGTGCTGATGCAACCGACAGAAAACGTAGCGTCCAGTGTCACCGGCCCTGCCGGCGAAGCGTCACTGCAAGCGGAAATTTACCGCCCGGTCCTCAATGCACTCGCCGGCCAGACCTACGAAGCCAAAACGATGCAGCAGTTGCTCGATGCGGTGTCACCAATGGCCTACGACGATCTGGAACAGGCCATCGCCATCCTGGTCAGCATGGGCGCGGTAGCCCCTTGCCAGAGCGAAGCCGCCGAGGCGCTGGTGTACGAACGCTGCGCCGCGTTCAACTTGCAACTGTGCAAGCGCGCGCTGTTCAACGCCGATATTCAGGTGCTGAGCAGCCCGGTTACCGGTGGTGGCGTCACGGTCAGTCGCTTCCAGCAACTGTTCCTGATCGCAATCCGCCAAGGCAAACAGCACCCGGCGGAGTGGGCGCAACTGGCGTGGAGCGTCATCGCCGAACAAAACGAAGTGTTGGTCAAGGACGGCAAAACGCTGACCACCGCCGAAGCCAACATCGCCGCGCTGACCGAACAGGCCCAGGCTTTTGCCGAGCAATCGCTGATCGTGCTGAGTGCTTTGAAAATCGTTTGATCGGCGTGGGTGGTGCGCAACGGGCAGGAAATCTTAATCAAACGCCCCGTTGAGCACCTCGTAAATCAGGCCGGTGGCCAATGCGACCAAGATCAGATCCGTGCCCACCTGCTGCCATTCATAACCATCGTAATGCGGCAAATGACCGACCAGGCGTCCATCGAGCTTTTTCGCGATCCCGGGCGGCAGCGGTTTGCCGCGTGCAAGGTTCTTTTGAATGCCCGGTGGCAGCGCAGGCCCCGGGCTCCAGTAGTCGCGGTAGCCGCCAACAATCCCGAGCACATTGCCGCGATCGATACTAGGGGCATGACTCCAGTCACCGCCAGAGTTGTTGCCCTTGTTGCCATTGCCTTTCTGGTTACCGTGACCCTGCATGTTCTGCGGATTGCCCTTGCCATTGCCATTGCCCTGCCCCTTCCCATTGCCGGGATCGGCCAATGCCATCGCCGAGCTGAAAACCAGCGCCAGCGAAGAAACCGTTGCAATCAACTTACGTGACTTGATCATGCGGCGCGCCTTCATGGTGGGATGCTCCTGTGTCATCTTGACGTTACACATCAGCTTAGTTTATTCCGGCTGACCGATCGTCGATTACAGCCCAGCCCATCGACACCGCCTGACAGGAGCTATTTCATGGAGTTGAAGTTCAGCCACATCGACGTACTGGTCAAAGACCTTGAACAAGCTTGTGCCTATTACGCGCAGATACTGCAGGCGCGGATATCCACAACGCAGTTCTGGAATCGCGGGGGTCTGCACGTACGCTATGCCGTGGCGTTGGTCGGTCAGGAACGCTTCATGCTGGTCCAGCCGCTGGCGGGCAATCTCAAGGAGCTGTTGGATACGGTGGGCGAAGGCATGATTTACCGTCATTGCTACACGACCCCTGATATCGAATTGGCCTACGACGAACTGATCGCCAGCGGGGTTCAGCCGGAGGACGAAAACGGTCAGCCGCTGATTCGCGAGAACCTGCAGTCGCCCTCCGGGACACGCATCATCTGGCTGCCGAAACGCTTCGGACATTTCTCGATCGAGATTCTTGAGGAGAAGGCGCTGGGGGCGTTTATCGAAGCCGCATTTGCCTGAGCGTTATGCGAGATCCTCGTGGGTATTTTTCAGTTTGCTGCCCCTCAATCCATTCGGTTGCGCTCAATGATAATGACCGGAAAACGCTTTTCTTTGAACAAACCAAGCAACTTGCGCCAGGCAGCCCCGACCATCGCCGCTATCTGGGGAATATAGGGAAAAGAAACAAATACGCTAGGCGGTCCCGCTGACACTTGTCGATTACTCGCAGTCAATTGAAGGAGGATCGTACAAAGCTCATCCCAATCTGTTGCATTCGACGGATTCGTAGGTGTACCGACGCTATAAACACCCCGCCTCGGTATGCAATCCGCACCGACAAGAGTGTTATCGATCTTGGTCCTGTTAAATAAAGCCTCGATGACTTCACCCAGCGTGGTATCGCAGAGTTTTCCATGAACGGCAGGTGCGCACATCCACCTGGACCGCCAATTGCCGCTGGTGTTCCAGCCTGCACTTTTGCTTCCCGGAGCCGCGGCGTACCAACCATAAGGTGGCGGGCTGGAAAGGTGTTTCAGGGTAAAAGTTCCCAACAGCGGGCCACGACAGCCATTCGCCAGATGCAAGTTAAACTCCGGCCAGTTGGAGAGTAACGCGAGTTCTTTATTGGTAGACAGATTGGGACGCGATGGCGAGAGTGCTGTTACCGGAACCGATGGAAGAGATGCCTTCGGGGCAGCCTTGGCCTGAATAATCAAGCCTCTGGTGCGAGTTCTGAAGGACTGATGATCGCGCGTGAAAACATCCATGACAAAAATCGCCGCGTCGCCCAATTCCACCGGACGGGTAATTTTGTGTTCATAAAAGTCTTCTGTACCTGAAACGGTCATATCCGCATAAGGTCTTTTGTCGATCCAGCCGAGTGTCACCGTTATCGCACCGTTGGTAGGGTCTGCTGCGAGCGCTTGCTGCAGATCAGACACAAATGCCGGAGCGAAAAGTCGCCTCAACTGTTCAAGCTCTCCATAGCCGCGGAACCCCCGATATTGAAGAGAAATTGCCTTATCGATATCCGTACTTAAACTCATGCCAGTCCTTGGTTGCGTCGTGGAAAATATCCCAATGTCGAGGTTCTACAGACCTTAGAGAATTGTCGCAACAGTTCCAGGGTAAGTAGACTGTCCTCCTGCGTCCTTTTTCAGCGTTCAACCGACGAGCCATAAAGTCTCTCGCTGGCACGCTCCCACCTATTCCCACACAGAGCCTGAAAGCTTGGCTATTGAAGGAAATAAAATGACCGCATCTATCAGGCGGGACGAAAATCTTCGACGTTTCAGAAAATATCTGCGCATTGACGCGGCTCTGTTTATCGCCAGCATGGTGGGAGCTTTCACCCTCAGCGGTTTTGCACACCTGGAGAAATTCTATCTGATACTCGATGTACCGATCGAACGGGTGAACATCAGTGCACAGCAGTTTTCGGCCTATGGCGCCGCCGGATTCGGATCCTTCCTGGGTTCACTGTTTTTTGCTATGTCTCTGGTTGGAACCGTCACCCTTCTCATGTTGATTTTCGAGAAACCCCGGGGCGACACAGTTGATTCCGCAGCCAGCCCCAAGTGGATTGCCAGCGTACGTGACCGTGCTGCAGAAAATCGGGTTGGGTTCATTGCTGTCGGCATGCTCTGCCTGCTCACGTTTGTGCTGTTATCCACTTGGTATTTTTTGATACGCGCCCCCTCAAACACTGGCCGGGCAGCGGCGCTGAAACTTGCTTCCACATGCGATGTGCGTCATGTGGTTTACGCAAATCTCGACAAGTACGAGGGATGCCAGATCGCAGAATCCAACGACATGCTTTACTTCTTGAAGCGACACCAGAACGACTCAACGGGCGTCGAGTTCCACACCTTTGAGTTACCGAAAGCAGGCATAAGAAGCATTACAGGGGAAAAGCAGAGGCTCACGTATAAACAGTGAAACGACGAAAGCCGCTTACTTGCCAGGCATAAAAAACCCGGCTGATAAGGCCGGGCTTTTGCCAGTACTACGCTCATACTCTGCATTCAGACTGCACGGCGTTCAAGCAGACGGTCTGCCCCACCTTCGGCAACCAGGTTGCCCTTCAGACGATCCGAACCATCGGCAGCAACCGCGTCGCTGAACAGTGGGTCAGTTTGAGTCGCGGCGGCAACGGCGTCACTGAACAGTGGATCAGTTTGGGTCGCGGCGGCAATGGCATCACTGAACAGTGGATCAGTTTGAGTCGCGGCGGCGAAGGCGTTCATTGCAAAGACCGAGAAAGCGATGCCGAGGATGGTTTGGCGTTTCATGTTGATGCTCCGTGTGCAGTGGGTGGGTATGGAGCTGATCTTACGCCGCGACAGCGATATGAGAACCTGATTGAGTTAATGGTTGTTATTGACGCAGTCAATGGCACAGCTGAGCATCGTGGCGATGGCGGCTCTACGGCTCGGCGAGACCACCAGCGCTACCTCGGTTCGAAATCAACGCTGGCCGCTGGTGTTGTAATCACACACCAACGTTCTGAATGTCCGTGGGATCGGTACGTACTTCAACAAAGGGTAGATCGCAGGCTCGATATCTTCACTGGCAGTGATTTTCGGGGCGATGAGTATTTTGCTGCGACTGCTATCGAGGTAAAGCACGTCAAACTCGTCAGGATGGACTGTGCTGCAAGGCGAGTAGCTATTGAAGTCTGCCGCATGAGCAAAACGATAGAGAACTTCGCCGCGACGCTCATCCGATGCCAGCACTTTGGTCACAAATATGGCCGTCAACAGAAACACCAGACAGTTTGATAAATGGCAGACCATATAGCCGGCAGTCCGCTCACCTTTGCGACGTGCCTCGGAATACCGTACGAACATGGCGAATGAGGCAATGAAAATCAGGTAGAAAAGTAACTTCAGTTTAGCCACGGCATGCATGAATGTCGCTGCGGCCAAGGTCATCGGCAGCAGAGACGGGTCGACGTGAAACATCTGATTTATTTCTGCTTGAGCATCGATCTTGGCGAAAACACTCAGGCCACCCAGAAAAACCGCCCAGATCAGCAAGCTCGACTTCAAATGCATCAGCTTCTGAGCGAGTTTGATTTCGATCAGGCTCATCAGAATGTAGAAACTGAGAAGCATCGACACGGCAAAAGCGAGGACGAATATCGTCGGATAAGGCGTGCTTGAACGGACCGCGAAGCCAGCAATGACGATGAGCAGGAAGGCGATGACTGCCAGCACGCATAGTGCCCTGACCGTCGCAATCGGGTTGAGTGATCTGCTCTGCGTTTCACTATGGGTAACAGCTTGAGTCGGGAGGGGAATGTCCTGCATGGGCAGTCGGTCCTTGATTCGGGATTGAGGTTCTCGGCGCAGCATTCTTCTCAACGTATCGGCAATCAGTTCCGATGCTGAAGCGCCTGAAAGTGGCAACCCGGGATGTCGATCAACATTCATCAGGCACAAGCGGTTTCCGATGATTCACGACTATGCTGGAACTACGATGACATTTGCACGGCCAGGCAAACCGAACGGTTTGCAGGCCAGGGCGGTGCGGCGCCCTTCTCACCCCTGCCGACTCAGGAAAACCGCGCTGAAGGACAAGGAGATCCGTCATGCCCGATCATGCCCGCACCACCACCGCAGCCCTCCTCATCAGACACCCGACTGTCGAGATGGTCACTCCAACCTATCAAAGCGACGACGAGACCCTTGACGGCGGTGTTTGCCGCGGCATGGCCAGCCGCTGGATCGGCGCACAATTGCTTGGCGGCAAGAACGTCGCCCAATTCCGCATACTTGCGAACAACACTGACGGTAAAGTGAACATGGAGTTCGTCAGGTACCAGGCTGCATTCAACGCTGTTGGCAAAGAGTTCGATAGCGCGTGTGTCCAATACGAAAACCTCAGGGCCGAGGCCGACCGGCTGAAGGGCGTATTCAACGGGACGCTCGAGAAGGGCTGGTTCGAATGGATGCCGACCGCGCAAAGCGTTGCAGACGCTGAGGAGGCGGCGTTGAAAGCAGAGAAAACGCTTCTGGCATCAGTCAGCATTCTGTACAGATATATGTCGGGCGGACTTCACGAGGTCAAAAAGGTAACCGATGTTGACTACACCACCTTTGAGCAAGCGCTCCACACGCACCTCACGGGGAATGGTTTCTACTACATCGGTCTCGGCGGCACACACGCAATCGCCTTCTACATCGCACAGGCGGGCGAATGCCTGTTCATCGACGCCAATACTGGCGAATGGAAGTCGCCAGATCTTGCGACCTTGTCGACCTTTTTCAGCGACTATATGTCCAGCCTTTACCTGACCGAGTACGCAGGAAAGCGAGTCGATATTTACCACCTCCCGCACGTGCTCGACGCCACCTAGCGACTTGTTGATTACGCGTGCTATTGCTGGTCGATCGGGCCTGCTCACCTTCGCTCCAGGGCGGTGACTCGGTATGGGCATTAATGGGAGCGTACGGACGTCTTTTTCGAAATCCTGCGAAACAGCTTTTTGCCGAGACTGCCAACGGTTTGGTTGTCCTCCTTCCACAGCGCAACGAGCGTGATGTATTGCGTGTGGTTGACGATGTTAGAAATGAGGTTGCCTGGACCCAGTCCATGCGTCAGGATTCTCCCGACTTTGTCCCGCAGGGCGAGCAAACCAAGTGCCCTTCGAGCGTCGAGACTTAACTGACAAACCGAGTATCACCATGAACCGCCAGAAAAAGCTGCAGCAGTTGTTCAAAGAAAAAGCGAAAAAAGCCAGTGCAAAACTGGCTCCCAAGAAACCCAAATACATCAGCAAGGCTGATCGAGCGAAGCTCGAAGCTGAAGCGGGTTCTGACTCAGTGATGTCTTCTGAGAGCTGATCCTTTTCTGCCGATCAAAGCAAAGTCGTCGACGCCTTCAGTGCGCATTCCTGGCCACAGTGTTGGGCGAGACACATTGCCGCTCGACGTGGCGAGCGAACCGGTCAACGACCATCTGCCACTCCTCGCGCCGTTCTTCGTCCGGCTGCGCAGGATCGGCATCGAACATCTGATGAACCAAGACACCTTTGAGCCTGAAACGACTTTAGGAGCACGCATGCTGGAACATGTTGATATCGAAGATCTGTATAAAATCGAAGGTTCTCTCCATAAGCATCTGCAAATTGAAGGGGCCTTGTCTTCACTCGGCGGCCCAGGCTGGGATGGCTTTGGCTTCAAGAACAGAGTTCTGAAAGAGCTGGGTTATGACGTCGATGCACAAGGCAACACCGACGCAATGAAAATCAGGGCTTACAACACGGCCGCTGACGCCATCAACAAACTCGGCGCAAAAATTACCGCCAAAAAGCTGCTGTCCGAGCTGGGCATTTCCTGACAATACGCTCAACCGCCATTTACTTCGCTCGCCGGGCAGTCAAAACCGCACTGATTGACTGTCCGTTTGCTTAATCTTCAGGCATCGCGTGACGTGCGACCCAGGAATCTTTCTCCTATGAACATGCAAGACTATCTAACCAGTACCGACGATGCTGTTTCGACAATATTCGGGGCTATTCGAGACTCATCCGAAAAGCTGTTTAAACTCGGTATCTCCATTCATCACTGGGTTCACTTGGAGAACTATCTCCTCGGAAAGGAGCACGACGGTTATGGGCCGGGAGACTTCGATAAGTGGAAGCAGGATATGGGGGAAGCTCCTACAGTCGAGGCCGTGCGATATTCGAGGGGGAAACTTGAGTCAATGGCAGAGGCCAGGAGCGAATCGATTAACACGCTCTGCGCTTCGATCCTGATGATCGCCCAAGGCGGAATCAAACGTGTACTCGGAAAACCGGGGCTTTGGAAAGCACACGAAGGCACCCTGTTGTCCTCACAGAACGAATGCCTGCTAAGCGCCATTTGGCATGGCCGTAATCTCGGGGCTCACGTGGAAGGCCTCAAACAGCAGACGCCCTCTTTTGCCTATTTCAAGGATGTCGAGGCTCGCCGAAATATCGATCTGTTGTCGCCCACAATCAAATACCCGTGCAAGTACATTGTGAAAGATCTTCTTGGATGGGTTGAGCTACACAGTTTGCCCATCCCTGACAGCGTACATCCTGAGCCCTACCCGTCTGCCTACTTTCAGGACATGACCCGAATTGGCAAACTGGCAGCACCCAGCCATTGATAATGGCGATAGAGTCTGGCGAAACTGCCTAAAGACAAACTTGGCGTTTTTTGACGCGATACACGCCGGGGACCGGGCAGGAAAACTCCAACGACCTCAACCTGCCCTGGGCGGCCAATCTCCCGGACTATCTCACCTTTGAGATCAACGGCTGGCAAACCCTGCTGACCCACGATATCGCTGACGTCCCTGCCGATCTCGACAGCAAGATCAAACTCGTCATCACCGGCCACTCGCACAAACCCTGCATCCGATGGCACGGTGATTGTCTTTACCTCAATCCCGGCAGCGCCGGTCGCCGTCGTTTCAAACTGCCGGTCACACTGGCACTTCTCGACGTATCGGCTGATACGCTCACCCCTCAGCTGGTGCACCTGCTGGATTCCCCTGCGTGATGGGGCAACCCGCTCGGCTGAAAACGTCAGCAGACAAAATGCGGCTGGAAATCCCTGCCACGTTTAGAGGTTATCCTTCAGTTAATCCACAGGTGCGAGTTTGCAGTCCACGCTATGACCGAGAGAATCGATCATGAATATGTCATCCAATGTAAAACCACAAACAGCAACTCTGGCCAGCCGTTTGGCCTATCTGTTTTACAGCCTGAGCTGTTATTTCATTTTCCTGCTGACGATTTTGTACTTGATCGGTTTTGTTGGCGGGTTGGTGGTCCCCAAGAACATCAACTCAGGCGACTATCGCAATCTGCCCCTTTCAATACTGATCGACATCGCCCTCATAACGCTGTTCGGTCTTCAACACAGCGTTATGGCCAGGCAAGGCTTTAAAGCAAGGTTGGCGCAATGGTTGCCTCCCGCCATGGAGCGAGCGACTTACGTGCTGTCGAGCAGCCTGATGCTGTTGCTGCTCTTCTATCTATGGCAACCCATTCCCATGTCGATCTGGAGCATTCGATCGAGCTTTGCCGCCACGCTGGTTTCCGGGCTTTTCTGGGCCGGATGGCTACTCATATCGTTCGCGACCTTCTTGATCAGCCATTCCGAATTATTTGGCGTAAGCCAGGCAATTCGGGCTTTTCGGCGCACTGAAGTGCAAACCTCACCCTTCATCACGCCATCGCTCTACAAAATGGTCAGGCACCCCATGTATCTGGGTTTCCTCATCGCATTCTGGGCGACACCCAACATGACAGTCGGACATCTGGTCTTCGCCTTGACGTGTACGATTTACATATTGATCGGCACTCATTTTGAAGAGCGCGATTTAGTCAGAACGTTCGGCAACAACTACCTCGACTATCAACAGCGAGTGGGCAAGCTTCTGCCCTTCTGGAAAAATTCAGACGACGTATAACCATCGAGATCCCAAGGGTAGCCAGCCTCAAAGGTGCGCCACGGAGCCGACGTTGCGCGCCATCCACCTGAATTTTTTTCTCGGCCCTCGCCCTGATCACCTAACCTCATAGACTGTGTGATCAATTCGAGCCTCCCCCTCCATGCGCAACACATTGAAGTCGCTGATCCTTGTCGCGCTCATGCTGCTTGTTCCCGCCGGTTCGTCAATGTGGGCGGCGGATTTGCCAGCGCCCTCGACGAGCGCCGCCGCGCCGCTTGCGGTCATCAATCAAAGTGACTTGCAGGCCCTGCAACTGCGTCTCGACGGCCTCAAGCAACAGATTTCCGCAGCAAACAACTACAACCAGCTCGAAGGTCCGCAGGATCGAGTGCAGGCGTTCATTCTGGATGTCGACCGGTTGTCGGCGGCGTTGTTGCCGCAGCAGGCGCAGTTGGCCGTGCAGTTGGGAGTGCTGGGGGCCGCGCCGGACGCAGAGGTAGCGGCGGAACAGGCGGATATCGTCGCGCAACGGGCGTCCCTGGCGGAGCAGAAGAACAAAGTAGACGGGACGCTGAAGAGCCTGGCGGCGTTGAAGCAGAGCGCGGCGGATCTGATTACGCAGATCGCCGGCATCCGTCGCACACTGCTGGAAAGTGAGCTGACGCTGGGCACTGACAGCGTGTTGAGTCCAAGTTTCTGGTCGCCACTGGTGAGTCCGACCGAGGATGATCGTCAGCGTCTGCGTTTTTTCGTCGCGCAGGTGCGTGACACATGGGCCACCGTGTGGGCCCCGGGCCAACGCGTCTATACCAGTGTGCTGATGGCGTTGGCGCTGATCATCTGGACGTTCGGGCGCAGGCTCGCGGAACGGGGTCTGACCTGGGTGTGCATTTACCGCATGCCCGAGGGACGCCTGCGCCGCAGTGCGCTGGCGTTCGCCTCGGCGCTGGCGACCATCGCCACCACCGGCATTGCCTTGCAGTTGCTGTTCTACGCCTGCACCCGCCATCAACCTTTGCCGCCGGTGCTGGAAACTTTTTCCGAAGAGTTCGAGAAGGTCGTGTATGCCTGCGTGCTGCTCACCGGGTTGAGCCGCGCGTTGCTGTCGACCGAACATCCCTCGTGGCGCCTGCCGGCGATTGCCGATCAGGTGGCGCTGGCGCTCAAGCCCTACCCGCGCATTCTGTCCTGCACGTTACTGGTGCTGGTGACGCTGGTGCAGGTCAGCAACGCCACCGGCATGAGCAGCCAGATCGTGATCGCCGGGCGCGGGGTCATTTCGATCGTCGTGCTGGCGATCGTGACGGTCCTGCTGTTGCGCGTCGGCAAGGTGCACAAGGCGCTGGTCGCGGACAATGATGCGGCGGCGAACAGCACGTTTGCCGGGGTGATTTACACCATTGCCGGCATCTCGATGTTTGTCTCGGCGATCGCGCTGCTGGCTGGCTACGTGTCGCTGGCGCGGTTCATCAGTTATGAGCTGGTATGGGCGTACATTGTCTTGTCGGGTTTCTACCTGCTGATCCAGTTGATCAAGGATGTCTGCGAGCACGTGTTTTCGCCACGGCACGCTAGCGGCCAGGCGCTCAAACAGTTATTGGGTATCGGTGATCGACGACTCGATCAGATTTCGATTCTGCTGTCCGGTTTCAGTCGGGCCGCGCTGTTGCTGCTGGCGGTCATCGCTCTGTTTGTCGGCGGCATCGGCACCACGCTCGGGCAACTGGCGAGCAATATCATGGCAATCCTTGGCGGCGCCGGGTTGCGCAAGCTGAACATCGTTCCCGGCCATCTGCTCAATGCCGTGCTGGCGCTGATGATCGGCATCTGGCTGATCCGCGCCCTGCGCCGTTGGCTCGACAATGAGTTTCTGCCCAAGACCGACATGGACCCGGGCATGTGCGCTTCGCTGAGCACGCTGTTTTCCAACATCGGTTATGCCTTTGTGATTCTGCTGACGCTGTCGTCGCTGGGCGTGCAGTGGACCAATCTGGCGTGGATCGTCAGTGCGTTGTCGGTGGGCATCGGTTTCGGCTTGCAGGAGATCGTGAAGAACTTCGTCTCCGGCCTGATTCTGCTCACCGAGCGTCCGGTGAAAGTTGGCGATTTGATCAGCATCAGTGGCGTCGAAGGCGATATTCGCCGGATCAACGTGCGCGCCACGGAAATCCAGCTCAGCGACCGCTCGATTGTGATCGTGCCGAACTCGCAACTGATCTCGCAGAACCTGCGCAACGTGACACTGGGCGGCAGCGCGCAAGGCGTCGCATCGCTGGAGTTGGTGTTCCCGCTGGACATCGATCCCGAAGCCGTCAAAGACCTGTTGCTCACAACTTATCGGGAGAACGAAACCATCCTCGATAAACCGGCGCCGTTCGTGCGCTTCAGCAAGCTGTCGCCGGACGGAATCACCTTGACGGTGACCGGGTACGTGGGCAGCCCGAGGATTGTCGGGGTGACCAAGAGCGATCTTTTGTTCGAAGTGCTCAAGCGTCTGGGGGCGGCGGGAATTGCGCTGGCGCAGCCGGCGGCGAGTACGTGAGTAATCAATGAGGCGAACAACCGCCGATTTCCTGCACGACGCGGTCCGCCAAAGCCAGACAGCTCGTCAGCCCCGGAGACTCGATGCCAAACAGATTCACCAGACCCGGCACGCCATGCGCCGCTGGGCCACTGATGACAAAGTCCGCCGCCGGTTGCTGTTCGCCGCTGATCTTCGGGCGGATGCCGCTGTACGCCGGTTGCAGACTGCCATCGGGCAGCCCCGGCCAATAGCGGCGAATCGCCTGATAAAAGCTGTCGGCCCGCTGCGGGTCAACGCGGTAATCAACGTCCGCGACCCATTCCACATCCGGCCCGAAGCGCGCCTGCCCCGCGAGGTCGAGCGTCATGTGGACACCGAGTCCGGCGGCTTCGGGTGCGGGGTAGACCAGATGGCGAAAAGGTATCCGCCCGCTGAAGCTGAAATAGCTGCCTTTGCACAACCGCGGCACGGGGATGAACGATGAGCACAGGCCGGTGATACGACTTGCGACTTGCGGCGCCGACAAACCGGCACAATTGACCAATTCGCGACAACCCAGGGTCATGGGCTGCGCACCGCCCATCCGCAACTCGATCCCGGCAGGGTGACAGCGGGCGGATTCAAACGGGGTATGAAAGGCAAACGAGGTACCCATGGACTCGGCATCCGCTTGCAGGGCGAGCATCAAGGCATGGGAGTCGACAATTCCGGTGGAGGGCGACCAGAGTGCCGCGACACAGGACAGTTCCGGCTCCAGCGCCAGCGCCTGGCGCGCGTCGAGCAACTGCAAGCCCTCGACACCGTTGCGCCGCCCCTGCTCCCACAAGCGTTGCAAGGCACCGCGCTGCGCGTCATCGGTCGCAACGATCAGCTTGCCCAGACGCTGGCAAGCCACGGCGTGCGCCTCACAGAAGGCATACAGACGACGGTTGCCTTGCACACACATTTGCGCCTTCAAGCTGTTGCCGGCGTAATAGATACCGGCATGGATGACCTCTGAATTGCGCGAACTGATGCCCTTCCCGATGCCCTCGCCCGCCTCCACCACAATCACTTCACGCCCACTGGAGGCCAGTGCCCGGGCCACCGCCAGCCCGAGCACACCGGCGCCGATCACTACGCATTCGATATCGATATTCACCGCCCCTCCGTGCGTTCGAATTGCTTGATCAGCGTGGTGACCTTCTCCACCTCGCCATCCGACAAATGATGATGACAAGGAAGGGTGAGCATTTGCCGGGACAGACGTTCGGTATTGGCCAGCACGAGGCGCGGCTGACTGCTCAACCAAGCTTTTTGCCAATGGATGGGCAGCGGATAATGAATCGCCGTTTGCACATCGTACTGCGCCAGAAACGCCTGCAAGCGATCACGATTTTGCGACTGCACGACATAGTGATAATAGGAATTTCCCGGCTTGCCGCCACCCAGGTCGGTACCCGTACGAGTGGTGCCGAGGACGTCATCATAGAAAGCGGCGATTTCCACACGTCTTTTCAGCCATTGATCCAGATACTGCGCTTTGACATTGAGCGCCGCGGCCTGCAACGAGTCGAGGCGCGAATTGATCCCGAACCGCACCGATTCGTTACGGGTTTCCAGGCCATGATTGCGTGCAATACGTGCGTATTCGGCAATCTTCGGATTGCGGGTGACCAGCATACCGCCATCCCCCAGGCCCCCAAGCGTCTTCAACGGATGCATGGAAAAGGCTGAGGCATCGCCTCGAGTGCCGACTTGCTGACCGTCGAGGGTAGTGCCGATCGCCTGTGCGCAATCCTCGATGACGGCCACTGCGCGGGCACGGCACAGGTCGAGGATGGCATCGATATTCAGCGGACGTCCGCGCAGATAGACCGGAATGACCGCTTTGGTCCGCTCATTCAAAAGGGGCGCAATCGTATCGACGTTCATCAGCTCATCGTCGCCCACGTCCGCCAGGATCGGCCGGGCACCTGCCGCCACAATGGCACCGACGGTGGCAACAAAGGTATTGGCGCAGGTAATGACTTCGTCGCCAGGCCCGATATCCAGCGCACGCAATGCCAGAAACAACGCATCCGTGCCTGAATTGAGGGCCACCGCATGCGCCCCGCCACAGCGTTCCGACATCCAGGCTTCGAACGCCAGAACCTCTTCACCCAGGATGAATTCGCCTGACTGCAGGAGCGCCTGCCAGCGCTCGACAATCTCGCTCGAAAGGTCTTGGGCCTGTTCCTGGACGTTATTGCACTTGATCATTTCGCGCACTCCTTGGCATGAACATGAGGGAAGTCAGGACAATCAGCAGGGTCCCGACCGCACTGACAACAGCGGTAAGCGTGAGGGTCTGGGAGTAGCCGACGATTCCGCCGACCACACCGCTGCCCAGATAGATGAAGGGGTGCACGCCGCTGGTCACGAAGGTATCGACCGCCACGACCTTGCCCAGATCCTTCTCCGGGGAATGTGTCTGCATGGCAGTTGCCCAGCCGGTGAGCCAGGAGGCTTCGACGATGCCGACGAACGTCGCCCCCAGAATCGCCATCCACGCCGATGTGCCCAGCCCGAGCAAGGCCATTGCCCCCGCGAGAAACAATCCGCAAGTGACGGCGAGCCCCACCAGTCGCTCATGCCCCGAGGCCAGCACCGTGATGACCGAACCGATGCAAGCGCCGAACCCCGATGCCGCCAGGCAATAACCCCACATGTCTTCACTGAAGCGCTGACTGATCGCATAAGGGGCAACGACCAGAAAGATCGGGAAACACAACACGTTCACCACCAGCGTCGCGGCAAAACCCAACAGCAGCGTGGCGTTGTTGACGACCACGGTGATGCCGTTGAGCGCTTCACGCAGCGAGAACTCTTCTTCCGATTCATGGTGGCCGACATTCGGCAGCTGCGCGGTGTAAATGGCAGCGCAGAAGAAGGTCAGCCCATCGATCAGGATCCCCCACACTGGGTCCCAAAGAATGATGAACACCCCTAGCGTCGCCGGAAACAGAATGGCGACCAGGTTATCGATGAAGTTCATCGCCCCGTTGCCCGCCACCAGGGCCTTTTTCGGCAACAGATTGACCAGCAGCACCTGTGCACAGGGTTTCGATACACCAATACCGATACCGAAGATCAGATACGCCAGCACCAAAAAGCCCCAGTGCGCCCCTGTCACCAGCAGCGCAACGGCGGCCAGTTGCGCAAGGCCTCGCGCCGTATCGGTGTAGATGAGTACCTGCCGGGGCGATTTGCGATCCGCCAGCATCCCCCCGGCCAGCGCACCGATAACGGTTCCGACACCGACGGCAGCCATGATGAAACCAAATACATCACCACCGAAACCGTCGCGAATCAGTGCGATCGGCAGCGCCGCCAGGCAGATGGCATCGCCGGCCATCGACAGGCCCTGGCCAATCAGCAACTTGCGAAACGGCAAGACACCCAAGGCTTCGTTGTAAGGTGACAAGCGTTCTTTGATAGAAATCATGGGTGCCCCTCCTTGAGGCCTATTCGTCCATCCTCGCCGCGCTGGGTCGGCAACTGGCGATCGCCGTGGCGAATCTCCAGCTCGTCGTCACCGAGTACGGAAATCCGCAGTCTTTGCCCGCGGAACTGCAGAGTGAAATGGTAAGCCTGCCAGTGTGCGGGCAACTTCGGTCGGAAGGCCAGTTGGCCCGATTCGATATCCAGCCCCGACAGCCCCTCGACCAATCCTTGCCAGGCGCCGGCATAGGCGGAAAGATGCAGCCCGTTGCTGTAGTCGTCGACCGGCGTGAAGTCGAGGTTATAGCGGCTGGCCCGGGCAATGAAATCGGCACTGGTGTGCGTCTCGCCCAGATGCGCGGCGACGACGGCATGCGGGCCGTAACTCAACGAGGACTCATGCACCGTACGCGGTTCATAGTAATTGAACGCGGCCCGCTTCACGGCCGCTGAAAAATCGTCGGGAAACATCGACATCAACAGCACGATGTCAGCCTGCTTGACCAGTTGCGAATCGAAGTTTTGCAGTTTCTCCGCGCTGTCGCGTTCGACCTCGTCGGCAAACTGCGGCCCACGCTGTTTGACCACACGCAGGCGGGTGTCCGGCAATGCCGCATAACCTTCGAACTCCTCAGGAATGGCCACCCCGTCCACCGTGATCCACGGCAGGTAGACGTTATCGGCTATCGCTTGCC
This sequence comes from Pseudomonas sp. SDT291_1_S447, assembly GCF_054070155.1. Classification (NCBI taxonomy): domain Bacteria; kingdom Pseudomonadati; phylum Pseudomonadota; class Gammaproteobacteria; order Pseudomonadales; family Pseudomonadaceae; genus Pseudomonas; species Pseudomonas sp. SDT291_1_S447. The sequence continues at coordinate 10,983 of NZ_JBSVXS010000014.1, read as the reverse complement.
AGAGTCGGCGTTGCGCGCCAGACACCCCGGGAAAGCCCGGGCGGTCCAGCAATGAAAGCACCCGCCGGATACTCCAGCGCAGCAGGTAATTGGTAAAGAAACTGTTGTTCACGTGGTAGTGATACTCGTCCGGGCCCATGACCGAATTCACCCCATAGGCCTGCTTGCTCTCTGACCACTTGAACACCGATGCCGCGAATCGAGCGCTTTCAATCAGGATTTCGAAGCCCCGAGACGCCATGAACGCGTCATCACCGGTTACCGCCCAGTACTTGTTCACGGCATAGCTGACGTCTGCCGAAATGTGCAGCACCTCATCGACACTCCACTCTCGCCTTATGTCCTGTTCAGGATAGGACAGCACATAATGCGGGCCATTTTCGCCGCCCTGATCGTTGGACGCCTCCGGGAACCGTGCGCCGCAAAAGCCAGTGGAGCGCGCGAACTGCAGCGCTTTTTCGATGAAGGTGTAGCGGTAGTCAATCAATGCCCTGGCAACGTCCGGCGCGTTCCAGATCCAGAACATGCACTTGTGCAGTTCGGTGTCGAAGAACGTCGCACCAGAATGGTAAGTGCTGGTCAGGCCTCGCGCCGGCGATATCGTGCCATTGACGCCATGCGCTGCGCCGAGGCCATGTTGCAGCAATTGGAATACTGCGTACTTCATACCCAGATCAGTGCACGTGTGCGGAGCCTGAATGGTGACTTCATGCTCACGCCAGAGGCTGTTCCATTGGCTCAAATGACAGCCTTGAATCCTTGCGACATCAAAGTCGCCGGCAAACGTGTCAGGGTGGGTCTGATCGCTATCGACGCCCACCCGCCAATGCGTCACCAACCGGTGCTGGCTGACCGCTGCAAAGTCGAGGGTTACCGAAGCCACACAACCCTCTTGCCCCTGCCGCCAGGAAACGACGGAACTCGCCGTTGAATCCGCCTGTTCGACGCGCACGTCATAACGCAGCCGCTGCTCGGCCGTGTCGACGATCAGGCTGAACGACGCTTGATCGACAACGCTTTCCCCGAAATGGTAATGCCGCGCGGTCAGCCAGTCACAAGCCCCGAGGTATTCGTTCGACGCGCTGCCATCCACTCCGTAATCAAGCCTCAATCGATGGCGTGCGGTGCCCGTGCCGAGGCGTTTCAAACTGATCTGCGTCAACACCGCCGCCTGATCCGGGGCATCAATGAACTGGGTGACCGTCAGCTCATATTGCACTCCGGCCAGCTGAAACTGCTCGCAACTGCTGACGGTCGCCTGATCGAGTGCCAACACCACCACGGGTTCGTTGCTTGCCGGCTCAAGCGGCAACCCCGTATCAACATCGTAAAGCCGCAGGATGGCCGGCGCGGGCAAGGCAATGATTTCCCGCGAGACGCCGACACCGGCCGCATACACCCCCGCCAACAGCAACTGCGTGCGCCGGCTGCGTGGCGATGCGTTGGGCATGTGCGCACGCACGCCGAGCAAGGGATTGGCCAGGGTCGCCACGCACGCCGCGAAGGATGACGATCTCGCGTTGATCGCGACAATGTCTTCGCGGTGCTCGCCGTAGGAAATGCTCAGCACGATGCGCCTCCTGACGCCTGGAACGACCAGTCGTTGTGCAGCATGTTGCGTACGTTGTGATAACGGATATCCGCTAACACATCGCCGCTGTCCTTGAAGTTCCCCGACTGCCACTGCTCGCAGATTTCGACGATCGCATCGCGGATCGAAAAGATGAATTCGAAACCCAGCGTCTGTTGCACCCGTCGGGAATCCAGCCGGTAGGATCGAACATCGTCACTGTGGGTCGTGGTGATCGGCACATTGGTGCGGAAGTACCGATCGACAATCTCTTTTACCTGACTGGCAATGTCGGTCACCGTGTGGTTCTCGTAGCCGACATTGATTGCCGTCCCGGACACCTCGCCCAGGGACTCCCGTTCGACCAGCATCGTATACAGCCGGGTCAGATCGCCGATATGCACGTTAGGGCGATACTGACTGCCGCCGAATACGGTGATTTCACCGCGCGCCAGCGCACTGGCGGTCAGGATGTTCACGGTCAGATCCAGACGTTGCCGGGGCGACCAGCCGCACACCGTGGCGGCGCGAACCGCGACAGTCTCGAACGATGAATCGGTCAGTTCGAAGAGTATCTTCTCGCCATCAGCCTTGAACCGGTTGTAGTCGGTGATGGGCACGCAGGGCTGGCGTTCGTCGACAAAAGGTTCTGCATTGACGCCGTAGACACTCGCTGAAGACGCGTAGATAAAACGCCGGCAACCCAGACGCTTGGCGCTGCTCATGAGATGCGGCAGGCAATCGATGTTTATCGATTGGCCCAGTTCCGGAGCCGAATTGAAACTCGGATCGTTCGCCACTGCAGCAAGATGCACAACAGTGTCGACACCTTGCAGCGACGTTTCCACGAGCGCCGGATCGCGTATGTCGCCCTTGATGAGTTCCAGGCCAGGATGGTTCAGCACACCTTCGAGCCCGTTGCCGAAATACAGCGCATCCAGCACCCGGACGCTGTACCCGGCGGCAAGCAGTTTGGGCACCAGACGCGAGCCAATGTAGCCAGCACCGCCGGTAACAAGAACAGTTGATTCCTTTTTCATGGTTAATTCCTTCCCTGTGGTGAGTGCGCCAGCGTGAATTCATCAAGCGATGACAGTATTGAAGCGCGTGGATGGCTAGCCTTGGGTTCAAGCGGATCACGGCGAATCTGCCAGGCGCGCACGCCCAGGCCGCACGCCAGGTCAGTCGCATAGGGGCTGTCATCGATCAGCTGAACATCCTGCGGAGCGTGGTCGCCGATCAGTTGTTGAACCAGTTTGTCGCGGGTTTGATGTGGTGCTTGCCGGGTAATCGAGACCGGCGCCTGTCCCCATACGTTCGCCCGTTTCAGCGCCGCCTCGAACAATTGCGGAGCATTCAGCGACGCCGTATAGAACATCACCGGCTGCGCAGACGCTTCGATGCGCTGCAGCAATCGCAAAGAATCCTCGAACAGCTCGGTGCCCGGTGAGAGCCGCTGGAATTCCTCCTGTTTGTACGCGGCCAGCTCGTCGGCGCTGAACCTTGCGGACATTGCACCGCCGGCATGACGGGTGGTCAGCGCCAGCAGTCGGGAAGCGCCTTCCATGCGTGGCCGCCCGGCGATGTGCTCGATGTATTGCTGCGATGTCAGTTGCTGTCCTGAAAACTCAAGGGCCGCATTGCGCCAGGCTTCGAAATGCGGTGTGTCGATCATTGTTCCGTCGAGATCAATCAGTAAAAGGTTCGACATGGTTGTTTACCTGTCAGCTGTTCTTGGCCATGACCAGTTGAGCGATCCTGGAAGTCGAGTCGAATATCTTGTCGTCCGTCAGCACCATCCGCCCTCCCACGCTTTCAACCAGCGCCCGCTCCGCCTGCAGTCTGGTGTCCGATCCATCGGTGTAATCCGCGCCCTTGAAATACAAATTGGGGCGCAATGTCTTGATCATGAATTCAGCGGTAGCTGTATGGTTGACGATGACGTAATCGCAATAACGGATGGAAGCGAGAAACTCCGCGCGCTTTCGATCGGGAAATACCGGCCGGTCCGCGCCTTTGTTCACGTATGGGTCTGCGGTGACGGATACGAACAGTCGATCGACCATCGTATTGGCGCGCTGCAGATGATAAATATGCCCAGGGTGAACAATGTCAAAACAACCGTGACAAAGCCCGATCACCAAACCTTTTTCGCGGCAATAAACCGCCTCGTCCTGCAATGCAGTAATGTCATTCAAAACGCCCATGATAAATTCAATCCTTTGATTTGAGAGATTTAGCCATGATGTTCAAGTGTTCAAACTCACCCCAATAATCGGGAAGTTGCCCGACGATCTGAAAGCCATTGCGTAAATGAAAGCGGTAGGCCGCCCGTTCTCTGTCGATATTGCCGATATCGAGACACAGCCAGGCCTTCTTATGTTCCAGTGCAAACTTTTCAATCTCGTCATATAACAAGGACGCAACGCCATATCGACGATATTCACTGTCAACAATCAACCAGTCTGCCCATAACACATGCTTTGACGGGATAGGGCCCGGAGCGCACCCCATGGTTCCGATAACCACATCGCCTAGTGCGGCAATAAAACGATCGCCCTCATGGTTTGGGTCAGCGAGTTCCCGGGCAAATTGCTCACCGGCAGATTCAGTCAAGTCCTCGCTGGAACCAATTTGTGCGACCAGTGCCAGCACTGCCGGCATATCGGACTTTATGAATCGGCGAATGCAAATATCCTGATCAAGTTCATTTTCCATGGAATGGAATCCTCTTGAGTGCCGAATCCAGTCGATCACAGGCATCCGCGATCATTTCCGCTGTGTGCGCCGCGCTAAGTGTTACCGGCTCAGGACAGTAACCAAGGGGCATCAGGAAGCCATACAGGTTGTATTCGCAGGACAACAGATAAAACAACTTCTGGGCAAAATCGATCGGATAAAAACCTTCTATCTCCTTCATTGTCCGAGGACGTTCGGAAGTGCCGATATGGACGCCGATTCGACCGCCATAACCATCGATATGGCAAGGAATCCGGTGTTTATCGAAGACATCCCGAAGTCCCGATTTCAACTGAGACTCCAGCGCGGCGACGTGCCGATGCACCGCACCGTCCTGCAGGTGATCGATAGCGGCAAGTGCGGCGGACACAGAAAGATAGCGCCCGGTGTTGGTGCCGCTGATCTGTACCGGACCGCGGGGCGCGATGACATCCATGTACTCGGCTTTACCGGCAATCCCGGCGATGGGCATGCCGCAACCGAACGCCTTGCCGAAGGCGGCAATGTCAGGAGTGACCGCGAAATCTTTCTGCGCACCGCCGATATTGGCGCGAAACCCGGTCAGCACTTCATCGAAAATCAACAACGCCCCGTGCCGCGTGGTCAATGCCCGCAACTTTTGCAGAAAGCCCTCGTCCGGTTTGATGCAGCCGAGGTTCAGGGCGACAGGTTCCAGAATCACGCCCGCGACATCGTCCTTGTACTTTTCAAAGGCGTGCTCCACGGCTTGCAGATCGTTCCAAGAAACCGCCACCGTCAAACTTCCGAATTCGTTCGGAATACCCACAGTACCTGACAGACGCTCCAGTTCTCCGCCGGCCAATACCTCACCCGAGCGTGGCGAAGAATCCACGTTCCAGGTCAGCGAATCATTGAGCCCATGAAAATGGCCTTCAAACTTGATGATGATTCGTTTGCCGGTAACGGCACGGGCAATGCGCGTTGCATACATGGTGGCTTCCAGGCCGGAGTTCACCAGTCGCAACTTCTCGGCGCACGGCACCACCGCGCAAAACTTCTCGCTCAACAGGCGATGTTCATCGGTTTCGTATTGTTGGAGAAAACCTCGCTCCAGGGCTTTGCTGATCGAATGTTTGATGACCGGACTATCGTGCCCTAACAGGCATGAACCCCAGCCCATAATATAATCGTCGCACCATTCGCCAGAGGATAACTGAATACGCGCACCCGCAGTATTCTGCACATTGATCGGCCCAACTACCGACAAGTGATTCCATCCTGACAGTACATTTCCAACACGTGTTTCTCTTAAACAATCCATGACCACTGACACTCCTTTCATACCATTGAGTGTGAATAACAACCCTGCACTCACGCAGAACACAGGCGCTATAAGGCATGCAAAAAACTCACACGAAAAATCGCGCGACATTCGAAATCAGACAAATACTTAGTCAAGTAAAGTTGTGAAGAAAGAACCTAGTCTCGCCCCCTCACAGCGTCAATTTAAAAACTAAATCGCAAACACAACAAGCTGATTCCCATGAAGAAAAACTTTCCTTAAACACAAACAGCCAAACAATCCGCGCAGGTTATTTCAAAAAATTATAAATTCATTAAAAAGCAAACTTATCAGCAGGTTATGCCACCCATTCCGAACAACGCTTCAATATAAAAAATCTGATACGCAAATTCCTCGAGCATCTGAGATGATCAATTAATTGTCCGACTATTCAAGAAGCAAAAGTCATCACTTAACACTTGGCGCACGGCAGCACATACCCGAAACTGACGCGAACCGCTTTAAAACCCTTGGACATGAAACGATTAAATACGCCGCAACCTCTTATTCCAGAAATAGAGGCCAGGTAAGTTTTTTAATCTTTTATCGCTATTTAGCTCGCATTCTATAATTGCCCCGCCTGCACTCATATAAGAAGGAAAGCTCCATGCCAAAACGCTTGTTACTGGTTGCACTGTTCGTTGCGGTCGCCGGTTGCGCCAGCCCTCCTCCCGCCTCTGTTCACACCCACGATCCATCCAGTTCCACTCTGCAGGGCGACGCCTCGCGTCCGGCGCAGGCGCAGTGGATTCGCACCGAGCTGTATTTCTCGGTGGGTTCGATCGATGGCAAGGACGGTGCAGTCAGCCCGGCGCGCTGGCGCGAGTTTCTCGATCAGGAGGTCACGTCGCGCTTTCCGGATGGGTTCAGTGTGTTTGATGCCTATGGGCAGTGGCGGGATAAGGGAGCGAAGGAACCTGAGCGGTTGAGTACCAAGGTGATTGTGATCTTGCATGAGAACAGTGCGAAGAATGTGAGCAATATTGAAGCGATTCGGCTGGCTTACAAGCGTATTACCGGGGACTTGTCGGTGCTGCGGTTGTCGCAGCCGGCGCAGGTGTCCTTCTAGAATCAGAAGCCCCTCACCCTAGCCCTCTCCCAAAGGGAGAGGGAACCGATCCGGGGATATTGGAGGAGTACGCCGACCTGAACGTGCTTCACTGAATCCATGATCGACCTCAGCCTGAGTTTGCTTCAATGAATCCATAATCGATTCGGTCTTTCAGGTCGATGTATCCCCCAAGACACCTCGGTCGGCCCCCTCTCCCTCCGGGAGAGGGCTGGGGTGAGGGCTTGGCGTCAGTCGGCTCAATACTGCCAATATCACCGCACCCACCAACAACACCCCAATCCCGAAAAACGCCCCAAACCCCACCACCGTCACGCTGGAATACAGCATGTACAGGCACAACCCGAAGAACAGCAGCGGCAACAGCGGATACAACGGCACCTTCACCGGCCTCGGCACCTCGGGAAAACGCCGTCGCAGAATGATCAGCGCCACGCTGCTCAAACTCAGAAACAGCCAGTACACCGGGGTCAGGTATTCAACCATCGTATTGAATCCACTCTGGGTGAAACTGCCAAACAGCACCAGCAACAACGCCACCGCACCTTCTGCCAGCAACGCTTTGCGCGGCACGCCATGCCGGTCATCCCAGGCGCCGAAACTGCGCAGTTGCGGCACATCACGCGCAGCCGCGTAAGTGGTGCGAGCGCCGACCAGCAAGGTCGAGTTGATGGTCGCGATCGCGGCGATGCCAACCATCAGCAGTATCAACATGACACCCGGAGCACCGAAGGCGCGGTTCAATAACTCCACCGCCGGTGCATTGCTGGCGGCCAGTCCCGGGAATCCCAGGCCCACAACGAACGCCCAATTGAGCGCCAGATAGATCGCCATCAACACACTCAGCGCACCGAGCATGGCGATGAAAATTCCCCGCCGGCCATCACGCACTTCTGCCGATAACGTCGCCGCATCGCTCCAGCCTCCGAACGCCAGAAAGACGAAAATCATCGCCGCCGAGAAGCCAGCCATGCCAGTGTTTTGCGCGACGGGCGCAAGACTCGGCGCAGGCGCTTCGATGCCTTGCCAGGCCAGAAAAACACCGGCACTGGCAATGCTCAAAAAACCCAGTGCAAGCAGGCCAACCAGCAAGGTCTGCGTGATGAAGCCGATGTGTTTACCGGCAAGATTAAGCAGCACCAACGCCGCAATCACCGCCCCGGCAAACAGCCCCGAACCGTACTGACCCAGCGGCACCACCGCATCGACATAATCGGCAAACATGAACGCCGACAACGCTATCCACCCGGTGTGCATCACCGAAAACCGCGACCAGGCGAACAAAAATCCCATGCGCTCGCCATACGCCGTGCGCAGAAAGTGATAGTCGCCGCCCGGGTGCGGAAACGCCGTGGCCATCTCGGCAAAACACAGCGCACCGATCATTGATGCGACGCCGCCAAGCACCCACACCCAATAGAAATGCTCCGGCCCGACGTTAAGCGCCACTGTCGGCGCGGTTTTCAGGATGTCGGTGGTGATCACCATGCCCAGCGTGATCAGCAACGCCTGAAACACCGGCAGGTGCCGCCCCGGCCCCGCGTCAGAAACCATAGGTGGCGCGGGCGTAGTAGTAGGCGCCATTGGTGCCGATCGGCGAGAGCACGTCGTACGGCAGGTTGCCGCCGTAGTTGATCGCCGAACCGGAACGTTCCGGGTAGTTGTCGGTGAGGTTGTTGCCGCCCACGGCAATGTTGAATTTCGGCGTGAATTTGTAAGCCACCTCGGCGTCCAGTTGCCACACGGCGCCATAGGTTTGCTCCGGTTGCGAGTCGCCGAAGTCGAACACCCGGGTGGTCTCGCCCTGTCGCGTCAACCGCCCGAGCAGGCCCCAATGCTCGCTGGCCCAGTTAGCGGAAAAGATGAAGCGATCCTTCGGCGCAGCGTCGGTCAGGGTATTGGTTTCTTCGACGCCAACGAGGGCGTCATTGCCAATGCCCAGTGCCGTCAGTTGCGACGGTGTGCCTTTGGTGCTGGTGACTTTGGTGTGGTTGTAGGTGTACGCGGTGGTCAGGCCCAGTTGCCCTTCGTAGAACGGCTGGTGGTAGTTGAGCACCAGTTCGGCGCCGTGGGTGCTGGTGTCCGCCGCGTTGGTGAAGAAGTTGACGTCGTGCACGCCAGCAACGCCGAAGTTGTCATTGATGTAGTTTTCCAGAGCATCGCTGCCAATGCGTTGCGACAGAGTGATGCGATCTTTGACGTCGATGCGGAACACGTCCAGCGAGGCGTCGAAGCGTTCGTTCAACTGGACAGTCAGGCCAAGGCTGAAGTTCTTCGAGGTTTCCGGATCAAGCTTCTCGGCGCCGAGTGCACGGGCGATCGGATCGTTGACCGAGAGCACACGGATATCAGTCAGCGTGCCGCCATCGCCGAAGTTGCTGGTGGTGTTCTGGAAGCCGCTTTGGGCCAGCGACGGCGCGCGGAAGTTGTTCGAAACCGCACCGCGCAAGGCCCATTGCTCGGTGAGTTTGTAGCGACCGCTGAGTTTGCCGGTGAGTTTGCTGCCGGCGTCGTCGTAATGCTCCCAGCGCGTGGCGGCGTCGACGAACAAGCGATCAGTGAGATCGCCGGACAACTCGGCATAGGTGCCGAACACGTTGCGATCCAGATCCGACTCTTCGCTCGGGCGCAGGCCATTGGCGCCGTCCGCCCCGGAGCCGATATACGAGGCCTCGTCACCGGCATAGGTCAGGTAGTTTTCGTAGCGGTATTCGCCGCCCACCGCCAGTACGAACGAGCGCTCGCCGAGACGCAGTTCACGGCTGAAGTCGAGGTTGCTGGTGGTCTGACGCAGCTCGTAATCGCCGGTGTCGAACTTCGTCGGTGAGTCTTCGCCGAGGCTGACGTTAAGCGTGCGCCGGGTCGAGCCATCGAAGCGGTTGCGACCGTGGGTGACGCTGCTGTCGAAGTCCCAATCGTCACCGATCAGGCCTTTGAACCCGGCCGTGGCTGAGACGTCTTTGTTGTCGCCGAGCGATTGCGGCAAGTAGCCGTTGGGGTAGAACTGCGGCTGTTCGTACGGATAACGATAGAACTCGGCGCCGGTGGTGTGGCGCTGGTTATAAGTGCCAAAGCTGTAGGCCTTGCCGCCGGCCAGCGGCAGTTCGCTGTTGAACCAGAGATTGACGTCGCGCGCGACGCCGTCGCCCATCACATAGTTGCGCTGACCTGGGGTATCGGCAAAGCCGTCAAAACCGGCGCGGTTGGTCGGGTTGCGATCCTTGTATTCGGTGCCGCCGCGGATAAACCCGCCCTCTTCGCCCAGGCGCGTGCCGATCTTCGCGGTGGTCACGCTGTTCTGGCCGTCGGTGGTGGTCTTGTCGATGGCGTCCTGATGGGTGTGATAAGCGCCATAACTGGTCGACACTTCGCCGCCCTCGGGCGCGTCGTCGAGAATGATGTTGATCACCCCGGCAATCGCATCGGAGCCGTACTGCGCGCCGGCACCGTCACGCAGCACTTCGATGCGTTTGATCGCGCTGAGCGGGATCGAGTTGAAATCCACGGGTGCGGTACCGCGGCCAATCTTCGATGAGTCGTTGACCACCGCTGACGTATGGCGACGCTTGCCGTTGACCAGCACCAGCACCTGATCCGGGCTCATGCCACGCAGTTGCGCCGCGCGCACATGGTCGGCGCCACCGGAGTTGGATTGGCGCGGCAGGCTGAAGGATGGCAACAGCGTCTGCAACGCCGCGCCCAGTTCACCGTCAGCGGCGCCGGCGGATTTCAGGTCTTCTGCGGTGAGCACGTCGACCGGTACCGGAGAATCGAGAACGGTGCGTGACGTACCCCGGGTGCCGGTGACCAACACCGTGCCGAGTCGGGATTCGCTGTCAGCGCTTGCCGCAGTTTCTTCGGCATTGGCCGGAAGTTGCCAGATGGCGCACGCGACAGTAGCCGCCAGTAATGAACGGGAACGGTAATGCATATAACAGCTCCTTGAATCGCAGTTAATACCCGGCCGTCGCCGACAATAAAAGTGCGGCAAGCAATGCGCGGCAATGTCTGCTGTAGTTTTGGATTTCTGGAAGGCAGTGAAGCTTTTTTACGGTGAGTTGCAGTTTCCCCAGCGTGAGACGTTTCCCCTTGAAAGCCGATGCTAGACGAGCTGCCGCAACTCGTAAAAGAACCAATAACGCTTAGGTTAGATCGCTCTAAAGGATTGTTCTTAGTTCAGCAGAAGTGTTTCTGAGCCAACACCTGAACCAACTAACACCAATTTTTTAGATTGAAATGCAGGCCCCCTGTAGGAGTGAGCCTGCTCGCGATAGCGGTGTGTCAGTTGACAACTTTTTTACT